>NZ_JACARP010000035.1:0-18174 GCF_013386595.1 Brevundimonas sp. P7753
GGAGAGGGCTTGAGCCTCCAGGAGCGGAGCGATTGGAGTAGGCGAAAGGGTGAGGGTTCCCGGTTGAAGTCGGCCGAAGGCCGTAGCGGACTGTCCATGCGGCGGCTTACGCCGACGGATCGGTCCAACCCTCACCCTTTCGCGCAAGAACGATCGCTGACGCTCTCGTGCGCTCAATCCCTCTCCCCCCGGGAGAGGGAAGGCGGTCATCAGTCCTGGGTGACGTCGCCCGAGCCGCTGATGTCCTGGCGCAGCTGGGCCGGGCGGCGGGTCAGACGCACCGAGCCGCTGCCCGAGACGTCGACCTCGGCCTTGCCCGTAGGACCGACCTCGGCGTCGCCGCTGCCGCTGACGCGCAGTTTGGCGTCGGTGACGAACAGCTCTTCCAGTTCGGCGTTGCCGGAGCCGGAGATATCCAGGGTTACGGCCTCGGTCTTGCCCTGGGCGCGAACCTCGGAGCTGCCGGTCAGGGTCAGGTCCAGCGCGGGCTGGTCGTAGCCGCGGATGTTCAGCTCGGTGGGACCCGACAGGTCGAAGGCCTTCACCGAGGGGGCCTTGATAATGACCTTCAACACGTCGGTCTCGCTCCAGCCGTGGATGCCCGTGCGGGTCCAGCGGATGTAGCTGCGGTCGCCGCGCGGGGCGTCGTCCATCGTCAGGCGGCCGTTGGAGAAGCGGACCCGGTCCACGACGGTCTTGGGGCCGATGACGGTGATGCCGGGCTCGTCGGCCTGCTGGTCGTAGGTGATGTCGGCGGGCAGGTTGATGGCCAGCCGCTGGTCGCCGGTCCAGGCGAGGGTGCGGGTGGTGTCGGGCGAGACGGCGCCGCGCTCGATCTTGAAGCTGTCGTCGCCGGCGTCATCGTCGGTGACCACCCAGGTCCAGTCGTGGCGGGCCAGGTCGCGGCCCCCGACGGCGAAGGCGCCGCCGATGCCGACGATGGCCAGGATCAGGCCGGCGCCGGAGATGATGAGTAGATTGCGGATCATGTCAGTTCCTCCCTCAGAACCGGCTCAGGCTTGCGATTGGGGTTCGAGCGCGGGCTTGACCACGCGGTAGTGCAGGCGGGCGTACCAGACGGTGGCGTCGATCAGCCACTTGGTCAGCAGGGCCATTAGGCCGCCCATGAACAGGCCCAGGCCCATCAGGCCGACGCCCAGCAGGGCCGCCGCCAGGGCGCCGCCCGGCACGCCGATGAAGGGGCCGACCACCAGGACGGCGCCGCCGGCCACGAAGACCGCAACCCCGGCGATCAGCAGCGACAACACCGTGCCGAACACCGGCAGGGCGATGGGCAGCAGGATCAGGATGTCGATGGCGCCCAGGCCCAGGATGCCGAAGATGGCCCCGGCGGCGGAGGAGGCGGTCTGCTCCTGTCCCCAGCGTTTGGCGCTGGCCTCGGCCTTCAGCTCGCGGGCCAGACGGTCGGGATCGCCCAGGGCCTCGGCGACCTGGGCCTCGGTGCGACCGGCGGCGAGCCCGTCGGCGAAGTGGCTTTCGTAGTCGGCGACGATTTCGTTCGCCGTCGTGGTCGGCAGCCCGACCAGGCCGCGTTGCAGGCGGGCCAGGAATTCGGCGCGGTTCATTGTTCAGCTCCCCGTTGAGCGTCTGCGGATGGGTCGGCCAGGGCGGCCGGAGCGGCAAGGGCGGCGGGTTCGACCGGCGCGCCCGCCGCAATGGCGTCGCTGTGCGGCGCGGTGTTGGCCACCAGGGCGTCGACGGCCTGGGCGAAGGCCCGCCATTCGGCGGTCTGGCCTTCCAGGGCGGCGCGCCCGGCGGTGGTCAGCCGATAGTATTTGCGTGACGGGCCGCTGGTGGACTCGACCAGATAGGTCTCGACCAGGCCGTCCGTCTGCATGCGGCGCATCAGCGGATAGATGGTGCCTTCCCCCATGCCGATGGCGTCGGACAGGCGGCTGGCGATCTCGTAGGCGTAGCTGTCGTCGCGGGCCAGCAGGGCCAGCACGCACAATCCCAGCACGCCTTTCTTCAGTTGGATGTCGATGGAGTCGGGCATGGCGTTCCCTTCGGTGATGACGAATGGGTATCGCAAGGTATCGTGTGGTGCAAGGTAGCTGTCGGTACATGACAGCGAATTAATCCGCCGAACTTTTGCCTCATGCCGTCACTTGCGCGTCTTGATCGCTTGGCAAGCGCTACCCGAGCCGATAAGGACCGGCCCTGAAACGCCGAGGTCCGTCCAGGGCCCGGGGGTGTTTGCGAATTGCTCGCAAGTATCGGCTGCGAAACGGTTTATGAGGACTCGAATGGGGATGGGCACGCGAGCCATGGCGCGGATCGGAGGCGGTGTCGCCGCGACCGCTCTTGCCGCCTTCGTCGCCGCGCCGGCGCGGGCGCAGGATCTGATGGGACAACCGACCCCGGGCGGCATCGGCCTGCAGCCCGCCGCCGCGCCGCTGAAGCACGAAGCGATCTTCTTCCACGATGTGGTGTTGATGCCGGTCATCACGATCATCACCCTGCTGGTGCTGGCCCTGCTGATCTGGATCGCCATCCGCTACAACAAGCGCGCGAACCCGGTTCCGGCCAAATGGAGCCACAACACGGTCATCGAGGTCATCTGGACCGTGGTGCCCGTGCTGATCCTGGTCGGCATCTCGCTGTTCTCGTTCCGCCTGCTGTTCGCCTACCACGACATGCCCGACCCCGACCTGACGGTGAAGGTCACGGGCAACCAGTGGAACTGGGCCTATGAGTACCCCGATCAAGGCGTGGCCGAGTACATCTCGAACATGACCCCCGAGGACAAGGCGCCGGCCCACCTCTACCGCCTGGCCGCCGACGAGCCGATGGTCGTGCCGGTCGGCAAGACCGTTCGCCTGCTCGTCACCGCCTCGGACGTCATCCACTCCGTCGGCCTGCCGGCCTTCGGTCTGAAGACCGACGCCGTCCCCGGCCGCGTCAACGAGACCTGGTTCAACGCCGAGAAGACCGGCATCTACTACGGCCAGTGCTCCGAGCTGTGCGGCGTCGACCACGCCTTCATGCCGATGCAGATCAACGTCGTCACCGAGGCTGAATTCGCCGCCTGGGTCGCCTCCAAGGGCGGGTCCATGACGAAGAAGGCTGACGAAGCCGCTGCGGCAGCCGCCGCCGCGCCCGTCGCCGCTGCTGCTCCGGCCGCCGACGCCGCCGCCCCGACCGCCGCCGCCGCTCCCGCGGCCCCCGCAGCCGCTGCCGCGCCCGTCGCGCCGGCCGCCCAGTAACAGAGACGCGAGAGCCCACGATCATGGCCACCGCTGCCGCAACGCACGACGATCATCACGATCACAAGCCGGGTTTCTTCACCCGCTGGTTCCTGTCGACGAACCACAAAGACATCGGGATGCTGTACCTGATGTTCGCCATCTTCACCGGCCTGGTGGGCGGCGCCCTGTCGGGCCTGATCCGCTGGGAGCTGGCTGAGCCGGGCATCCAGCTGTTCAAGGAAGGCACGATCATCCAGCAGCTGGGGATCGTGGAAGCCTCCAAGCACGGCTATAACGTCACGGTCACGGCCCACGCCCTGATCATGGTCTTCTTCGTCGTCATGCCGGCGACGATGGGCGGCTTCGCCAACTACTTCACGCCGATCATGATCGGCGCGCCGGACATGGCCTTCCCGCGCCTGAACAACATCTCGTTCTGGCTGCTGGTCGCCGCCTTCATCCTGCTGGTCATCTCGATGTTCGTCGACGGCGGACCGGGCATGGGCTTCGGCGGCGGATGGACCGCCTATCCGCCGCTCTCCACCATGGGCCACACGGGTCCGTCGTTCGACCTGGCGATCTTCTCGCTGCACGTCGCCGGCGCCTCGTCGATCCTGGGCGCGATCAACTTCATCACCACCATCTTCAACATGCGCGCGCCGGGCATGACCCTGCACCGCATGCCGCTGTTCGCCTGGGGCATCCTGATCACGGCCTTCCTGCTGCTGCTGTCGCTGCCGGTTCTGGCGGGCGCCATCACCATGCTGCTGACGGACCGTAACTTCGGCACCAGCTTCTTCGATCCGGCCGGCGGCGGCGACCCGGTGATGTACCAGCACCTGTTCTGGTTCTTCGGCCACCCCGAAGTCTACATCATGATCCTGCCGGGCTTCGGCATCATCTCGCACATCGTCTCGACCTTCTCGAAGAAGCCGATCTTCGGCTACCTCGCCATGGCCTACGCCATGGTCGCCATCGGCTTCATCGGCTTCATCGTGTGGGCCCACCACATGTACACCGTGGGCATGAGCATCAACCTGCGCGCCTACTTCGTGGCCGCGACGATGATCATCGCCGTGCCGACGGGCGTGAAGATCTTCAGCTGGATCGCCACCATGTGGGGCGGCTCCATCACCTTCAAGACGCCCATGCTGTGGGCGATGGGCTTCATCTTCCTGTTCACCCTCGGCGGCGTGACCGGCGTGGTCCTGTCGAACGCCGGCATCGACTACAGCCTGCACGACACCTACTACGTCGTGGCCCACTTCCACTACGTGCTGTCGCTGGGCGCCGTCTTCTCGATCTTCGCCGGTTTCTACTACTGGTTCGAGAAGATGTTCGGCGTGAAGTACAACGAGTTCCTCGGCGCGACCCACTTCTGGATCATGTTCGTCGGCGTGAACCTCGTCTTCTTCCCGCAGCACTTCCTGGGTCTGCAGGGCATGCCGCGTCGCTACATCGACTACCCGGAAGCCTACACCTACTGGAACCAGGTTTCGTCGTTCGGCTATCTGATCACCATCGTCGGCGTCCTCGTCTTCCTGGTGATGCTGGCTGAAGCCGCGATCCGTCGCCGCAAGGGCGAGGCCAATCCGTGGGGCGAAGGCGCCACCACCCTGGAGTGGACCCTGTCGTCGCCCCCGCCGCACCACCAGTTCAACGAACTGCCGGTGGTCAAGGCGGACAACCACTGATCCGACCCGGATAACCCTAGAGAGGCCGCCCTTTCGCTACCGGAAGGGCGGCCTTTGGCTTTTTATGACCATGACCGACCGCCAAGCTCCGCTCGTCACCACCGCCCAGCCGGAAGACTACTTCCAGCTGCTGAAGCCGCGCGTCATGTCACTGGTGGTCTTCACCGCCGTGACCGGACTGGTCGTGGCGCCGGGGCACCCCAACCTGTTGCTGGCCGCTATCGCCGTGCTCTGCATCGCCGTGGGGGCAGGGGCCGCCGGCGCCCTGAACATGGCGCTGGAAGGCGAAACCGACGCCCTGATGCGCCGGACGCGCGGACGCCCGGTCGCGGCGGGCCGCATCCGCAAGAACGACGCCATGGCCTTTGGCGTCGTCCTGTCGATCTTCTCGGTCATGCTGCTGGGCATGACCACCAACTGGCTGGCCGGCGGCCTGCTGGCCCTGACCATCGTCTACTACGCCGGCTTCTACACCCTGTTGCTCAAGCGCCGGACGCCCCAGAACATCGTCATCGGCGGCGCCGCGGGCGCCTTCCCGCCGGTCATCGGCTGGGCGGCCGTGACGGGCGACGCGCCGTGGCAGGCCTGGCTGCTGTTCCTCATCATCTTCCTGTGGACCCCGCCGCACTCCTGGGCTCTGGCCCTCTATTCGGCTGGGGACTACGCCAAGGCGGGCATCCCGATGATGCCGGTGGCGCGCGGGGCCAAGTCGACGCGTCTGCAGATCCTGATCTACACCCTGATCTTCGTGCCCGTGGCCATAGCCCCGGCCTTCCTGGGTCTCGGCGGCGTCGTCTATCTGGCGGTGTCGGTCGCGGGCGGCCTCTTCTTCCTGACCTTGGCGTTTCGCCTGTGGCGCTCGCGTGCGGGCGACCAGCCGGACAAGGCCGAGGCGGTGGGGCGAGAGGCCGCATTGTACGACGTCCGCGCCGAGGCCAAACCGGCCCGGAACCTGTTCGCCTTCTCCATCCTGTATCTGATGGCGCTGTTCTCGGCCTTGCTGGTCGAGCAGCTGCCGGGCCTGGGAGCCTGACCGCGTGACCCGTCCTAACTTCATCAAACTGACCGACGAACAGGTGCGCGCGCGCAAGCGCCGCAACGTGGCGATCGCCCTGGGCCTGGTCGGCTTCATCGTCCTGGTCTTCGTCGTCACGGTGACGAACCTTCAGCGCAACACCGAGGCCCGCAAGGCGGCCGAGGCGGCGGCGCTGGCCACGGTCGAGCGCGCTGATTCCGCTCTGCCCGCCGCTGTGGCGGCCCCGGAGGCGCCGGTCTCGGAGCCGACGCCGTGAAGGACCGCAAGAACCTCGTCGCGCTGATCTGCGCGGCCGTGGTCATGGGCATGACCGGCGCGGCCTTCGCCGCCGTGCCGCTGTATCGCCTCTTCTGTCAGGTGACCGGCTTTGACGGCACGGTGAAGAAGGCCGAGGCGGCGCCGACCGAGATCCTGGACCAGAGCGTCCTGATCCGTTTCGACACCAACGTCCGCAACCTGCCGATGGACTTCAAGGCCGAGCAGGTCAGCCAGCGGGTGCGAATCGGCGAGACGGGCATGGCCTATTTCAAGGTGACCAACACCTCGGACCAGCCGATCCACGCCACGGCGGCCTATAATGTCGTGCCGGAACGCGCCGGTCCCTATTTCCAGAAGCTGCAGTGCTTCTGCTTCGAGGGGCAGGAAATAGGCCCGGGCGAGACCAAGGAATTCCCCGTCCAGTACTTCGTCGCGCCCGAGATGGCGACGGACGCGGAGTCCAAGGGCGTGCGGGAAATCACCCTCAGCTACACCTTCTTCCCGACCAAAGGCTTCGCCCAGGCCGCTTCCGGCCAATCCGCTACTGGCAAAGCCGGATAGCGGACGCTATAGCCCCTGATATAACGATCTCTCGCCTTAATTCAGAGACCCCTGGAATGGCCGACGCGCACGCTAAACCGCATCACGACTACCACCTGGTGGACCCGAGCCCGTGGCCGCTGATCTCGTCCATGGCCTCCGTGGTCATGTTCGTCGGCGCGGTCATGTGGATGAAGGGCCTGTTCGGTCAGCCCGAAGGCACCAAGTGGCTGTTCTTCGCCGGTCTGGCCGGCGTGCTGTTCGCTATGTACGGCTGGTGGTCGGACGTCATCAAGGAAAGCCAGAAGGGCGATCACACCCCGGTCGTCTCGATCGGCCTGCGCTACGGCATGATCCTGTTCATCGCCTCGGAGGTGATGTTCTTCGTCGCCTTCTTCTGGATGTTCTTCGACATGGCGATCTTCAATGAATCGCGCGCCCTGACGCCGGAAGTCGGCAACTGGATGGATACGGCCGCCGCCTGGAAGACCTGGCCGCCCAAGGGCGTCGAGCTGCTGGACCCCTGGGGCCTGCCGCTGCTGAACACCGTCATCCTGCTGCTGTCGGGCACGACCGTGACCTGGGCGCACCACGCGCTGCAAGTCGGCGACCGCAAGGCCGCCAAGACGGGTCTGCTGATCACCGTCCTGCTGGGCGTGATCTTCACCGGCGTTCAGGCCTACGAGTACCAGCACATCCTGCACGAGGGTTACTTCTTCAACGAAGCCGCCGCCCAGTCGGGTCTGTATGGTTCGGTATTTTTCCTGACCACGGGCTTCCACGGCTTCCACGTCCTGATCGGCACCATCTTCCTGGCCGTCTGCCTGCTGCGTCTGCAGATGGGTCAGATGAGCCCCCAGAAGCACTTCGGTTTCGAAGCCGCCGCCTGGTACTGGCACTTCGTGGACGTGGTCTGGCTGTTCCTGTTCGCCTTCGTCTACGTCACCTTCGGGTGAAGCTGAGCGAGCCAGCCTCTGCACTTCAAACGGCGCGGGACGAACAGTCCCGCGCCGATTTGCTTGGCGGGCAGGCCGTTCGCGCCGGTCTCAGGGGGCGCTGTCCGAACTGCGGGCAGGGACGTCTGTTCCAGGGTTTCCTCAAGGTCCGCCCCGTCTGCGAAACCTGCGGCTATGACCTCGCCTCGGTCGAGACCGGCGACGGCGCCGCCACCTTCATCATGCAGATCGCCGGCTTCGTCGTCGGCTTCTCGGCCCTGGCGGTCGAGATCGCCTGGCATCCCCCTATCTGGCTGCATCTGATCGTCTGGCTGCCGCTGGTCGCCGCCCTGGCTCTGGGCCTGATGCGGCCAGGCAAGGGGCTGATGACCGCCTTGCAGATGCTGAGAACCCGAGACCCGAAATGACGACTGCCGCCCGCCCCCGTTTCCCCATCGTTCTGACTATCCTCGCCGTCGCCCTGTTGGGCGTCCTGCTGGCGCTCGGCGTCTGGCAGGTGCAGCGGATGCAGTGGAAGGAAGGCCTGATGGACGGGGCCGAGGCCGCTGCGGGCCAGCCGCCCCTGCCGCTGGCCGAGGCGCTGAAGCTTGAGAATCCCGAGTTCCGCCGTGTGATCCTGACCTGCCGCGGTCTGTCGGCGGCGCCCTATGTCGAACTGCAGTCCATCGAGAACAGCGACGCGGGTGTTCGTCTGGTTTCGGCCTGCCGCCCTGAAGGAACTGAGGACGCTCCCGTCCTGGTCGATCGCGGCTTCGTCTCCGCCGACGTCTCGGCCCGACCCACGGTGAACGCCGACGACACCATGCCGGTCGTCATCACCGGCGTCCTGCGCCGCGCCCCGGCCCCCAGCGCCCTGACGCCGCCGCCCGCCGAGGGCCGCTTCTACGGCCGTGACGCCGAGGCCATGGCCCGCGCCTTGAAGGTCGAGGGGCCGATCTCGCCCTTCACCGTCTTCGCCACGACCTCGACCAATCCCGACTGGGCCGCACTGAGGCCCTCGGCGCCGCCCGCCGCCTTCACGAACAACCACCTGGGATACGCCCTGACCTGGTTCGGTCTCGCCCTCGCCCTGATCGCCTTCTACGGGGTGCTGTTGCGCCGCCGCATGACCCGCAAGGACACAGAATCCTGACTGCTCGCCTTCACACCCTGTCCAACGGCGTCCGCGTCGTCTGCGACCCCATGCCCGGTCTGCGGACCTTCGCCTTGACCGTCGCGGTGCGCGGCGGGGCGCGGATGGAGGACGAGGCCCGCTCCGGCTGGTCGCACCTGCTGGAGCATCTGGTGTTCAAGGGCGCGGGCGACATGGGCGCGCGCGACATCGTCGAGCGGATCGAGGCCGAAGGCGGCTCGATCAATGCGGCCACCGGCTATGAGCGCACCAGCTTCGAGATCCGCGCCCTGCACGGCTCCCTGCCTCTGGCCATGCAGATCGTTTCCGACCTGGTGTTCCGGCCCACGCTAGATCCTGCTGAGATCGTCCGCGAGAAGGACGTCGTGGCCCAGGAGATCGCCGAGGCCTTCGACACCCCCGACGACCACGTCTTCGAAATGGCCCAGACGCGCGCCTATGCCGGTCAGGCCCTGGGTCGGCCCATTCTGGGCACCGTCGACAGCCTGAAGGCCGCCGACCGCGCCGCCGTGGCCGACTGGCGCGCCCGGCTCTATTCCCCCGACCGCATGGTCGTCGCCGTGTCCGGCGCGGTGGACGAGAACGAACTGCTGGCCCTGGCCGAGCGCTGGTTCGGGCAGGAGGCGGCGACGCCGCTGGCCCCGCTCGCTTCCGCCGTCTTCGTCGGCGGCGAGGCCAAGCTGACGCGCAAGATCGAACAGGCCAATCTGGTCTTCCAGTTGCCGACCATGGGGGTGCTGGACCCGCGCCTTCCGGCCCTGCGTCTGTTCACCGAAATCCTCGGCGGCGGCATGGCCTCGCGCCTGTTCCAGAGCGCGCGCGAGGACCGGGGCCTGGCCTACGCCATCGACGCCTATCAGGAAGCCTATGAGGACGCCGGGCTGCTGGGCGTCTACGCCGGGGCCGCCGCCGACCGGGCGGTGGAACTGGCCGAGGTCAGCGCCGCCGAACTGTTGGACCTGGCCGAGAAGGGGCCGACCGACGCCGAGCTTTCGCGCGCCAAGGCCGTGCTGAACGCGACCCTGTGGATGGCCGACGAAAGCCCCGCCAGCCGCGCGGGCCGCAACGCCGCCCAGACCTTGATCTTCGGCGCGCCGGTCTCGTCGGAAGACAGCGCCGCCCGCATCCTGGCCCAGACCAGCGACGACCTGCGGGCCGTGGGCCGGTCCATGGTCGAAGCCGGGCGCTCGGCCACGGCGGTTCTGGGTCCCAAGGCGGCGGCGCCCGCAGGCGCGGCCTTCACCGCGCGTCTGGCCAACCGCTAAGTCGTGGCTGGCGTCGGCGGCGCATCTCGGTAATCTGCCCGCATGGCCCTGTTCGACTGGATGGCCGAGGCGACCGGACCCGTCCTGCGCGGACAGGGGGTCTTGCTGCGTCCGCCGCGCCCGTCCGATCACGCCGAATGGGCCGAGTTGCGCGGCGGATCGCGCGACTATCTGCAGCCGTGGGAGCCGGCCTGGGCCGAGGACGACCTGACCCGCGCGGCCTTTCGACGGCGCCTCGGCGTCTATGCCCGCGAGATGGAGCTGGGCACGGCCTGGCCCCTGTTCATCTTTGATCCCGACGAAGAGCGGCTGATGGGGGCCATCACCCTGTCCAACATCCGGCGCGGCGTGGCCGAGACCGGGACGCTGGGCTACTGGATCGGTCAGCCCTATGCCGGGCAGGGCGTGGGCACGGCGTCGGCGCGCGCCATGCTGGACTTCGCCTTCGGGGCGCTGAAGCTGCACCGCATCGAGGCGGCCTGCGTGCCGACCAACCACGCCTCGCGGCGGGTGCTGGAAAAGGCGGGCTTTCGCCACGAGGGACTGGCCAAAGCTTATTTGAAAATTAACGGCGCATGGGCAGATCATCTGCTGTTCGGCGTCATCAGGGACGAGTTCGTCCCGGACCCGGCAGCGTCCAGTTCTTACACCCAGGAAACGCTTTGAACACACGATCCAGAGCGCTGGCCTGGGACCCGACGACGGCGATCGAGGCGCTGGCCGCCGCCGACGCCGCCCTGTGGATCTGGACCCCCGCCGACGACCAGATCCGCTTTACCGGGGCGACCCGCGCGCTGGGCCTCGGGCCGCTGGCGCCGGAGTGTTCGGGCGCCGCTTTCGCCGCCCTGGCCATGCCTCAGGACCGCGCCCTGGCCGACCGCCTGCTCAAGCCCCAAGCCGAGGGGACCGAGATCGCCGTGCGTTTGCGGATGCGCGGCTGCGAGACCTGCCTGTGGCGCGGCGTCTGGCTGGAGGACGGGCTGCGTGCGGCGGGCGTCGTGGCGCTGGAGACCAAGTTCGCCGGGGCTGATCGCGACACCCTGACCGGCCTGTTGGATCGCCGCACCTTCCTGGTCCGCGTGGCCGAGACCCTGGCCCAGCCAGGGGATTATGAACTGGTGGTGGCCGACGTCGATCGTCTGCGCCGCCTGAACGAGGCCTTGGGCCATGAGCGCGCCGATCTGGTGCTGTCGGCCCTCGGCTCGCGCTTGGCCGGGGCCTTTTCCAAGGACTGCTCGCCCGCCCGAATCGGCGAGGACGAGTTCGCCGTCCTGACCCGACGCAGCGCCACCAGCGCCAGCGAACGCGTGCGCGAGGCGCTGGAACAGCCGCTGCGCGTGGCGGGCTTCGACATCTATCCGACCGTCTCCATCGGCGCTGTCGCCGCCGAGGGCGGACCGGACGCGCCCGACCCCGCCGAGCTGTTGCGCCGGGTCGAGTTGGCGGTGGAACAGGCCAAGACGGCGGGGCGCGGCGGGGCGGCGGCCTATGGTCGGGCGCTGGAAACCGACAGCCTGTCGCGGCTGGCGCTGGAATCGGACCTGCGCAACGCCTTCGTGCGCGGCGAGATCGAGCCCTTCTACCAGCCCATCGTCAACCTGAAGACCGGGGCCGTGGCCGGGTTTGAGGCCCTGGTCCGCTGGCGTCACCCTCAGCGCGGCCTGGTGCCGCCCGACGACTTTTTGACCCTGGCCGACGAAATGGGCCTGATGAACGAGCTGGGTCTGCTGATGATGACCCAGGCGGCGCGTCAGCTGGCCGAGTGGCTGCATCGCCACCCCGGCGCGGGCAAGCTGTTCTGCAGCGTTAACCTGTCGGTCGGCGAGATCGAGCGCGACCATCTGGTCGAGGACGTGGCCCGCATCATCCAGGAGACCGGCCTGCCGCGCGGCGCGCTGAAGCTGGAAGTCACCGAGGGCGACATCATGCGCGACACCGCGCACGCCGCCGAGGTGCTGACGAAGCTGCGCGAGGCGGGGGCCAGCCTGGCGCTGGACGACTTCGGCACCGGCTTCTCGTCCCTGTCCTATCTGGCGCGCCTGCCTTTCGACACGCTGAAGATCGACCGCTACTTCGTTCTGACGATGAACAAGGACGAGGGCTCGGCCAAGATCGTCAAGTCGGTCGTCAACCTGGGCCGCGACCTGTCGCTGGAAGTCGTGGCCGAGGGGGTCGAGAACGCCGAACTGGCGGGTCTGTTGCTGGAGGCGAGCTGCCACTACGGCCAGGGCTTCGGCTATGCGCCCGCCCTGCCGGCCCAGGAGGCCGAGGTCTATCTGAACGAGTCGCTGGCCGACGGATCGGCGCCGATCAAGGCGCGGTCGGCGTAGGTGTCCGCCTTCCCTCTCCCGGCGGGAGAGGGCTTGAGCCTCCAAGAGCGAAGCGATTGGTTAGGCGAAAGGGTGAGGGGCTACCCTTCAAGTAGGCGAGAGCCGTGGTGCGGCGGCTTGCGCCGACGGTTGCCGACGACCCTCACCCTTTCGCGCAAGAACGCTCGCTGACGCTCTCGTGCGCTCAAGCCCTCTCCCACCAGGAGAGGGGGGATTACGCCCGTCCGCTCTGGGCCGAGAGGCGGGCGGCGTCGACGCCGAGGCCGGCCAGGGCGCGCGCCCACTTGGTCGTGTAGTCGGCGTCGAAGATCAGCGCGGGATCGGCGTCGGCCGTCAGCCAGACGTTTTCGCCGAGTTCTTCCTCCAGCTGCCCCTCGCCCCAGCCGGCGTAGCCCAGCAGCAGGATCGACTGGGCCGGACCGTGCTCGGCGTCGCTCATGGCGGTCAGGGCGTCGCGGGTGCCGGTCAGAGCCAGGCCGTCGCCGAAGCTCAGCGTGACGTCGCCATTGGTCCAGTCATCGGTATGCAGGACGAAACCGCGCTCGCGCTCGACCGGCCCGCCGATCAGCACCGCCCGATCAGACATGGCCTCCGAGACGGGCGTATCCAGCTTCTTCAGCACCTCGGACAGGGTGACGCCGGGCGCCGGCTGGTCCAGCCGCAGGCCCATGGCGTGCTCGTCGTCGTGGGCGCAGACCAGGATGACAGCGTGGCGGAAACGGTCGTCGTCTATGCCCGGCATCGCCACCAGAAGACGCCCGGTCAGGGAGGAGAAGGCGGTCATTTTCCTATCATCGGGCGGCGAGCGTCGCGACGCAAGGCGCGAGGGAACGAAGGGCGCTTGGCGATCCTTCTTCCCGTCTCTATCTGACAATTCGAACGCCGCCCGGATTCCCCGGGCCTTTCAGCCCGGAGACCCTGCATGACCATCCAGATCGGCGACCGTATTCCCGACGCGACCCTGACCACCATGACCGCTGACGGCCCCAAGCCGGTCACGACCAGCGAGCTGTTCGCGGGCAAGACCGTGGCTCTGTTCGCCGTCCCCGGCGCCTTCACCCCGACCTGCTCGGCGCGCCACCTGCCGGGCTATGTCGACAACCGCGCCGACCTGGTCGCCAAGGGCGTGGACACCGTCGCCTGCCTGTCGGTCAACGACGCCTTCGTCATGGGCGCCTGGGCCCAGGCCAATGACCTGAACGGCACGGACGACGTGGTCATGCTGGCCGACGGCAACGGCGACTTCACCCGCGCGGTCGGCCTGGCGCTGGACGCCAAGGGCTTCGGCATGGGCGAGCGCTCGCAGCGCTACTCGATGCTGGTCAAGGACGGCGTGGTCGATCAGCTGAACATCGAGCAGGGCGGCGAGTTCAAGGTATCCTCGGCCGAGCACTTGCTGGCCCAGCTCTGATCCTGTCTGTCATGGGCTGATCCATGACAGACGTCTTCACCCCGGAAAAACGCAGCGCAGTCATGCGCCGGGTGAAGGGGCGCGACACCGCGCCCGAATGGAAGGTCCGGCGGATGCTGCGCGCCGCCGGGATCGGCTACCGTCTGGGCGGCTGCGGCCTGCCCGGACGGCCCGACGTGGTGATGAAGGGGCGCAAGGTTGCGGTCTTCGTCCACGGCTGTTTCTGGCACGGCCACGACTGCCCGCGCGGGGCGCGAAAGCCCCAGGCCAACGCCGACTACTGGATCGCCAAGATCGACCGCAACCGCGCTCGCGATGCGCGGGTCGCGGCGGAGCTGACCGCCGGGGGCTGGCGGGTGCTGACGGCATGGGAGTGCCAGTTGCGTCAGTCGGGCTTCGCCGAGGAACTGGTCGCGCAGGTTCGCGGTCAGGCCGCTGCGCTCTCCGCCGCCTCGGCCGCCGCCGCCGCTTCCTCCAGCACCTGGGACAGGGCGCCGAGCAGCGATCCAGGCGTCAGGGGCTTGGACACGAAATAGTTCATTCCGGCGGCGGTGCAGGCGGCGATGTCCTCGGGCGCGGTGTCGGCGGTGACGGCGATGACCGGAACGGCGGCGTTCAGCCCGCCCCCGGCGCGCAGGCGGCGCGTGGTCTCGCGCCCATCCAGCTCCGGCATCCGCACATCCATGAAGACGACGTCGAACTGGGCCCGCTCACAGGCCTCCAACGCCGCCAGGCCGTCCTCGGCCATGGCGATTTCGCAGTCGAGGGATTGCAGGATCAACTGGATGGCGCGGCGGTTGATGGCGTGGTCGTCGACGACCAGAACGCGCAGCGGCGACTCGGCGGGTTCGCCCTCGGACAGCTCGACCTCCATCGTCGCCGCCATCTCGGGCGCTGGCGCAGGCTCTGGCGCGGGCTTGGGCTCAGGTCTGGGCGCGGTCATGACGGGCCGGCTCAGGGCGCGGGTGATCGGGGCGCGGGCCTCGGGCGCCAGACCGGGAGGCGAGGCCTCGCCCTCGGCGCCGCGCGGCAGGATGACCGACAGGGTGAAGACCGATCCCTGGCCCGGCGTGCTGCGCACCGTCAGGCGCCCGCCCATCAACTCGATCAGGTCGCGACTGATGGCCAGGCCCAGGCCTGATCCGCCGAAGCGGGCGGCGACCCCCTCGGTCGTCTGGTCGAAGGGCGTGAACAGGCGAGCGAGCTGCTCGGGCGTCATGCCGGCGCCGGTGTCCTCGATGTCGATCAGCAGGACATGGGCGCCGTCCTCGTCCGGCCAGGCGTTCAGGCGCAGGGTGATGGCCCCGTCGTCGGTGAACTTCATGGCGTTGGAGATCAGGTTGTTCAGCACCTGACGCAGGCGCATGGCGTCGCCGCGCACCATCTGGGGCAGGGTGCGGGCGCCCTCCAGCCGCAGGCGCAGCCCCTTGGCGCGGGCCGGGCCAGCCCACAGGCGGGCGGTCTGGGACAGCAGGTTGCGCAGGTCGAAGTCGCGGCTCTCGATGCTCATCCGTCCGGCGTCCAGCCGGGCGTGATCCAGCAGGTCGTCGAGCAGTTCCTTCATCATCAGACCGGCGTCGGTGATCAGGGCCACCTGCGGACGCGCCGCGCCGGACTTGGCGCCGCGATCCAGTTCTTCGGCGCCGGTCAGGATGGCGCTGATCGGGGTGCGCAGGTCATGAGCGACAGCGGCCAGGAAGGCGCTGCGGCTGGCCATGGCCGTCTCGATTTCCTTGTGCTTGCGATCGGCCTCGAGGCGAGCGGCGGTCTCCGCGCGATTGGCGCGGAACAGGGTCCGCCGCGTGTTCAGGCAGAAGACGGTGTAGGACAGGATGCCGACGGCCACGGCGGTGACGACATGGGGCGGGGCGCCCATCTGGGCCATGAACAGCGGCGTCAGGGCGAAGATCGCCAACTGGGGCAGGACGGTGCAGGCGAAGATCCGCATGGAGCCGGCCGACATGATCACCGAGTTGATCATCCCCGCAGACAAGAGCACGGCGCTGGCGATGCCGCCCATCGGCCCGCCGACGATCCAGAGCGGAATGGCGATGACGCCAAAGAAGCCCGCGTTCAGGATCAGCACCAGATCGCCATAGACGCCGCGCCATCCCACTGGCGCCTGGACGCGCCCCGCGACGACGGGGGCGAAGACCTCGGCCTCCAGAAACTGGATCAGGACGTACATCGCCATCCAGGTCGCGCTGAAGCGCCAGCCCAGCATGGGGCTGAACACCAGGGCGGTGGCGGCGCCCATCACGAGGCGCTGCAACATGGCCTTGCGGCGTTGCCGGATAGCGGGCGCCCAGATGGCTTGGGCGTCGGCGGCGATCTGCGTCATGCGACTTTCCGAGCAGGCGAATTCGCCTATCGGACCGATGATGCAGCGGCTTGCCCTAATGCTCCGTCAACGGCCGACGGCTTCGGAAATATGGGCAAAGCCCTCGGCGCGCAGGCGGGCGGCCAGGTCGCGCTTGATCGCGCCGACCAGGCCGGGGCCGTCATAGATGAGGGCGGAATAGATCTGCACCGCACTGGCGCCCGCGCGGATGCGGGCATAGGCGTCCGCGCCGCTCTCGATGCCGCCCACCGCGATCAGGGGCAGACGCCCGGCGGCGGCCTCGGCGGCGGCTTCCAGAGCTTTTTGCGCGAAGGGTTTCAGCGGCGCGCCCGACAGGCCCCCGGCTTCGCCCGCATGGCTGGACTTCAGCGTGGAGGGGCGTTCCAGCGTCGTATTGGACACGATCAGGGCGTCGATGCCGTGCGCCAGCGACGCTTCGACGATCATGCCGATCTCTTCGCCGATCAGGTCGGGCGCGATCTTCAGGAAGACCGGCGCGCCGTCGGTCGGGCGGGCCTCGTGGATGCGGCCCAGCAGGTCGTCCAGCGCCTCGCGCCCCTGCAGGGCGCGCAGGCCCGGCGTATTGGGCGAGGAGATGTTGATGGTGAAATAGTCGGCCAGACCCGCCAGACGCTTCAGACCGGCGACATAGTCCGCCGCCTTGTCCTCGGTGTCCTTGTTGGCCCCCAGATTGGCGCCGATAGCCGTGCGCTTCGGACGATGGGCCAGACGCGCGGCGAAGGGCTCCAGCCCCTCGTTGTTGAAGCCCATGCGGTTGATGATGGCCCGGTCTTCGGACAGGCGGAACAGACGCGGCTTGGGGTTGCCCGGTTGCGCGCGCGGCGTGACCGAGCCGCATTCCACGGCGCCGAAGCCGAGGCGCGACAGGCCGTCCAGGGCCTCGCCGTTCTTGTCGAGGCCCGCCGCCAGACCGACCGGGTTGGCCATCTCAAGCCCGGCGATGCGGGTCTTCAGGATCGGATCATCGGCGCCCGGCGCGGGCAGGGGCGTGATTTGCAGGGCGCGGATGGCCAGGCGGTGCGCCGTCTCGGGGTCCATCTGGCGCAGGAGAACGGCGCCGAGGTCGGTCAGGCTCATGGAAGCTCGCTCAGGATCATGTCGCCCGCGTCCGTCACCGACAGGGGGCGCGCGCCCCGCGTCGCTGCGACCGGCAGGGGGCCGTAGATATGGGGGAACAGGGCGCCGCCGCGCGACGGCTCCCAGATCAGGGTCTCGCCGAGGGCGTCGAGATCGACCTCGACCAGCATCAGGTCGCTCTGGCCCGCATAGTGTTTCGCGGCGGTCACGGCCAACTGGTCGGCGGCGGACAGGTGGATGTAGCCGTCGGCGTGATCGACGGGCGAGCCGTCATAGGCGCCCTCGGCCAGGGTCGCCCGCCAGTCGGCCCGGCTCAGGATCTTGAAGGCGGTGGTCGGCAGGTCGGTCATTTTTCCAGGTCGTGCGGCGTCAGCCAGCCTTCATAGGTGGGCCGTCCCGCGACATCGACGGTGAAGATGGCCGCCGCCCCGGTCGGGAAACCGCCGCTCATCTTGTCCATGACGCCGGGCGAGGCGGCGCTCTCGATCAGGTATTCGACCGCCAGCTGATGCACGCCCGGATTGTGCGCCACCAGCAGCAGGCAGCCCGCCTGATCCTCGGCGGCCTCGACCGCGCGACGCAGCGCATCCGATGAGGCGTTGTAGAGGGCGGGCGACAGATGCACCTCGACGTCGCCCATGGCCTCGCTGACCTCATCCCAGGTCTGACGCGTGCGCCGGGCGCTGGAGACCAGGGCCGTGTCGGGACGCAGGCCGCGTTCGGCCAGGGCCTTCCCCATGGCCAGGGCGTCGGCGCGTCCATGCTTGGACAGGGGGCGGTCGATGTCGCCGCCGGGCGCGCTCTTCTCGGCCTGGGCGTGACGCATGATGATCAGTCGCTGCATGGGGCTCGCCTTAAGGCCGTTTGCCTTCGCCGACCAGAGCATGGGCGGGCGGCCCATGGT
>NZ_JACARP010000278.1:0-424 GCF_013386595.1 Brevundimonas sp. P7753
TCGGGGCCACACGCGTGATGACGTGCACGATACGGAAGAACACGTGCGAGATCTGGTCGATGAAGTCCGTCACCATCTGCGCGCGCTCGCCCATGGCAGAAAGTGCACCCCCAAACAGCAGCGCGATCAGCAGGATCTGCAGGATGTCGCCCTTGGCGAAGGCATCCACCACCGTGCGCGGGATGATGTTGAGCAGGAAGTCGACCGTGCTGGCCGAGTGCGCCTTGGCGGCGTACTGCGCCACAGCCTTGGCATCGATGGTGTTGACGTCGACGTTAAAGCCCGCGCCGGGGTTGAAGATGTGGCCCGCCGCGAGACCGATGATCAGCGCGAAGGTCGAGACGACCTCGAAGTAGAGCAACGCCTTGCCGCCCACGCGGCCCACCTTCTTCATGTCGCGCATGCCGGCAATGCCGGAGACGAC
>NZ_JACARP010000279.1:0-404 GCF_013386595.1 Brevundimonas sp. P7753
GGCGGCGGCGGCGGGGGCGCCGCGCCTGCGGGGGTTTCGGTGAAGACCAGACGGCTGACCGATCCGCCGCGCGACACGGTGACGAAGTCGGCGCCGACCGAGGCCAGGGTCAGGCCCTCGGAAATGGTCTCGCCCACGCCGACAGAAACCTGTCGTCCATCAGGCAGGCCGATGATGGCCGAGCCGCCGCCCGGCCCGCCCGCCCGCACCCCAAACAGACGCAAGGCGTCGCTGTCGGCGCCCGCCGCCTCGGCCAGGCTGCTCTTGTCGCCGGTGCGGAAGAAGGCGTCGAAACGCTGGAAGATGCTGGCGTCCACAGGCGCGGCGGCGGCGTGGACGGCGATCGCCGCTTCGGGCTCAGGCGCGACGAAGATCCAGGCCAGACGTCCGGCCTGAACCGCCAG
>NZ_JACARP010000280.1:0-299 GCF_013386595.1 Brevundimonas sp. P7753
ACCGTGTACCGCCGCAAGTTGTTTGCCGCGCTGTACTAATCGCCGACCCAGCTGTACAGCGGCGTATCGGCGCCGCTGGCCACTTTAACGTTCGAACTGTGGCGCAGGCGCACCAACAGACGCTTGCCGGAGGCGGCATCGCCGGCCAAACCTTCCAACTGGTCGAGCAACTCCAGGCCGCTGAGCTGCCCGGCTCTGCGCAACAGATCCTGGGCGTTCTGCAACAGGCCGTCAGTCTGCTTCACCGGTGTCGCTGTTGCTGCGGCGGGTACAGGCGCCGCCTGCAACTGTGCGCCGAG
>NZ_JACARP010000036.1:0-23757 GCF_013386595.1 Brevundimonas sp. P7753
CTTTCTCTCAACACTCCCGATCCCGAAGGACCGGCGGAGACGGCTATCTAAGGAAAGCCAAACTCCAAGTCAACCGAACCAACTAACCTTTCTGAAGACCTAAACGCCGAAGCTTTCAGAGCCGCAGAAGACCGACAGGAAAAGCGAAGAAGCTTCCCGCACCGGCAAATCAGCGATTTGATCGAAGCGCGGAAGCTAGCTGAACCAACTAAAGGAAGCAAGAAGTTTTTCAACTCTTGCCCCGCCAAAACCCCGAAAACCCAGTCTCCGAAGCCCCGTGGGCCAGCCCGTCTCCGAGCGAGCGGCGTCTATACGGACCGCCCCTCGAGTCCACAACCCTCGAATGACAGATTCACGAACTATCTCAACGAACCCGAGTCCCAGAACAGTGAAGCCCGCCGTCTGAAGCGCGGCGCACGTCAACCGCAGGCGTCGCGCAGGTCACGCACGCCGTCCAGGATAAAGCCCAGGGTAGGCTCGTGGCATAGCCGCCCGTCCACGACCTTCTCGGCGACCATTCCGATCACGATCTGCCGGCGGATCACCAGGCGGGAGCATGTGGCGATGAAGGTCTCGTTGAGTTGCTGCTGGGCGCGCACGCCGCCGAGCGCCGAAGGCGACGACGTCAGCGTCAGGACCGGCTTGTCTCGCAGGCAACTGCTCGCGCCTGGTCGAGACAGCCAGTCCAGAGCGTTCTTCAGCACACCGCTCATGCCGTGGTTGTATTCGTGAGAGATCACCACGAGCCCGTCCGCTGTGGCGATGTCGCGGCGCAGGGCGGCGACCGTTGCGGGCGCATCCTTGCCATCGAGGTCGTCATTAAAGAGCGGGATATCCTCCAGCGATCGCACCTCCAGGCGCATGTCGCCCGGCAAGGCGTCACGAAGCGTCGTCAGTATGGCGGTGCTGTAGGCCTCTCGGCGCAGACTGCCGGACAGGCCGATCAGGGAGAGCGACATCTCAGGCTGCGGCTAGCGACGCTCGCGCCATGTCCAGCGCCACGTCCATGATCATGTCTTCCTGCCCGCCGACCATCTTGCGCCGGCCCAGCTCGACCAGGATGGCCCGCGTGTCGAGCCCATGCTCGGCGGCGGCCTTTTCGGCATGACGCAGGAAGCTGGAATAGACCCCGGCATAGCCGAGCGTGAGGGTCTCGCGGTCAACGCGCACGGGTCGGTCCTGAAGCGGTCGGACCAGGTCCTCGGCCGCATCCATCAGCGCATAGAGATCGCAGCCGTGGTTCCAGCCCTGCACCTCGGCCGCGGCGATGAAGACTTCCAGCGGGGCGTTGCCGGCGCCGGCGCCCATGCCGGCCAGCGACGCGTCAACGCGGATCGCCCCGCCCTGCACCGCAACGATGCTGTTGGCCACGCCGAGCGACAGGTTGTGGTGGGCGTGCACCCCGCGCTGCGTTTCGGGCTTCAGGACCCGATCATAGGCCGCCAGGCGCGCGGCGTACTGATCCATCGTCATCGCGCCCCCGCTGTCGGTGACATAGACGCAGTGCGCGCCATAGGTCTCCATCAGCTTGGCCTGCTGCGCCAGTGCGTCGGGCTCGGACATGTGGCTCATCATCAGGAAGCCGGACACGTCCATGCCCAGGGTGCGGGCGGCCTCGATATGCTGCTTGGCCACATCGGCCTCGGTGCAGTGCGTCGCGATGCGCACCGCGCGCACGCCGAGATCATAGGCGTGCTTCAGGTCATGCACGGTTCCGATGCCGGGAAGGAGCAGGGTGGTGAGCACGCTGTGTTCGAGAACGTCAGCGACCGCCGCGATCCAGTCCCAGTCGGTGTGGGCGCCGAAGCCGTAGTTGAAGCTTGAGCCCTGCAGCCCGTCGCCGTGGGCGACCTCGATCGCATCGACCTTGGCGCGATCAAGCGCACGGGCGATGGCCTGGACGTGGTCGAGGCCATACTGGTGGCGGATGGCGTGCATGCCGTCACGCAGGGTGACGTCCTGTATATAGAGCTTGGTGGTGGCGGGATCGAAGGTCACGCGGCGATCCTTTCGGCGATCTTCTCGGCGGTCTTGAGCGCCGCCGAGGTCATGATGTCGAGATTGCCGGCATAGGCCGGTAGGTAGTGGGCCGCGCCTTCGACCTCGAGAAAGACGCTGACCTTCAGCCCGGTGAACTCGCCGCCCATTTCGGGAATGCGCAAGGGCGCGTTGCCGCCGACGCTTTCGAACTGCACCGCCTGCTTGAGGCGATAGCCGGGCACATAGGTCTGGACCTCGGCCACCATGGCCTCGACCGAGCGGCGGATCGCCTCGCGGTCGCCGTCGTCACAAAGGCAATAGACGGTGTCGCGCATGATCAGCGGCGGTTCGGCGGGGTTGAGGACAATGATGGCCTTGCCGCGCGTCGCCCCGCCCACCTGGGCGATGGCCTGGCTGGTCGTCTCGGTGAATTCGTCGATGTTGGCGCGCGTGCCGGGGCCGGCGCTTTTCGAGGCGATCGAGGCGACGATCTCGCCGTAATGCACCCTGGCGACACGGTTCACCGCCGCGACGATCGGGATGGTGGCCTGCCCGCCGCAGGTCACCATGTTGACGTTGGGCGCGTCCAGATGCGCCTCGCCGTTGACCGGCGGGATCACATAGGGGCCGATCGCCGCCGGGGTAAGGTCGATCACCCGCTTGCCGTGCGCCGTCAGCACCTCGCTGTGCCGCTTGTGCGCGCCCGCCGAGGTGGCGTCGAAAACAATGGCGATGTCGGCGAAGCCCGGCAGAGCGACCAGGCCGTCCAACCCCTCAGCGGTCACCGGGACGCCCAGACGTTCGGCGCGCTTCAGGCCATCGGATTCCGGGTCGATGCCGACGAAGGCCGCCATCTCCAGCGTGTCGGACAGGCGCATGATCTTGATCATCAGGTCCGTGCCGATATTGCCCGATCCGATGATGGCGACCTTGGTCTTGTGCTTAGGAGTCATGACCTCAGCCCTCGCCATAGGTGAAACGGACGTCGCCGAGGCCGTCGATGGTCGCGACCACATGGTCGCCAGGGGTCAGCGCGACCATCGGGCCCAGAGCCCCCGCCAAGAGGACATCGCCCACCTTCAGCGGTTCGCCGCGCTCGGCCAGCGTGCGCGCCAGCCAGGCCGCCGCGTTGAGCGGATTGCCGAGCGCTGCAGCCCCGACGCCGGTCGAGACGACTGTGCCATTGACCGTCATCGCCATCGCCGCCCCTTCGAGGTCAAGCCCGGCCAGCGGCGTCGCCGCCTCGGCCAGGACGAAGAAGGCGGAAGACCCGTTGTCGGCGACGGTGTCAGCGAAGGTGATCTTCCAGTCGGCGATCCGGCTGTCGACGATCTCGATGGCCGCGTGAACGCTCGCGACCGCCGCCGCGACCTGTTCCACCGTCGTTTCAGGATCAGGCAGGTCGGCGCCGAGGACGAAGGCGATCTCCGCCTCGGCCTTGGGCTGGATCGTCTGCGCGGGATCGAGATTGCCGCCGTCGGCGATCCGCATGTCGTCGAACAGGACGCCGAAGTCAGGCTGATCGACCCCGAGCTGGACCTGGACCGCCTTGGCCGTCAGGCCTGCCTTGCGGCCGACGATCCGCCGGCCCTCAGCTTCCCAGAAGCGGGTGTTGATCGTCTGCACCGCATAGGCGCCGACCGCGTCGGTCGGGTCCAGCACCTCGCGCAAGGGGGCGACCACGTCCCCCGAATAGGCGTCGCGCAGCCGGCGCGCGGCGGTTTCATAGGCCGCTGACATCAGGCCGGGACCGCGTGCTTGCCGGGATGGACCGTGCCGCAGTGGCCGCAGGTGCGCAGCTCTTCGCTGGCGTAGAAGGCCGCGAACAAGGGCGGCAGGTCGCGCACGATGCTCTTCAGCTGCACCTCGACGCGGTGGACGATTAAACCGCAGTCATCGCAGTACCACTGGAAGGCGTCGGTCACGCCCTCGGGCCGTTTGCGTTCGATCACCAGGCCGACGCTGCCCTCGACCGGGCGCTGCGGCGAGTGCGGGACGTTCGGCGGCAACAGGAAGATGTCGCCCTCGCGGATCGCCATGTCCTGCGGGCCGTCCTCGGTCCACAGGCGCAGGTTCATGTCGCCTTCCAACTGGTAGAAGAACTCCTCCAGCGGATCGACGTGATAGTCGGTGCGCTGGTTCGGGCCGCCGACGACGGTGACGATGAAGTCGGCGTCTTCCCAGATCTGGGCGTTGCCGACAGGCGGCTTCAGCTGCTCGCGATGATCGGCGATCCACTGACGGAAGTTGAAGGGCGGGCCATAGGTCAGCATGGGCGGGTATCCTGGGATCACAGGTCGGCGCGCGGGATGAAGGCGGTCGCCTTGATCTCGATCAGCAGATGCGGGTGGGGAAGCTGGTGGACGGCGACGGTCGTGCGCGCTGGACCGGCCTCGTCGAAATACTCGGCGTAGACGGCGTTGTAGCCGCCGAAATCATTCATGTTCACGAGGAAGCTGGTGATGTCGACGACATCGGCGAGCGAGCCCCCGGCGTCGGCCAGGATGGCGGCGATGTTGTCGATCACCGCCCGCGTCTGCTCGGCGACATTGAGGCTGACGACGCCGAACTCATCCGCCGAGGCGCCGGCGAAGCTGTTGTCTGGCCGCCGCGAACTGGTGCCCGAGACGAAGACGAAATCACCGGCGCGGCGGTAATGGGGAAAGCGGCCGCGCGGGCGCGCCTTGCCCGGAATGACGCGTCCTTCGCTCATGCCGCGCCGCCGGCGATGGTGAAGCCGACGCGGCCCAGATGGCCGGCGTCCAGCGAGACCGCACGCGCCGAACCGATGGCCGCCGCCGCCGTCGCGCCTCCCAGCATCACGGTCCAGCCGGGCTGAAGCGTCAGCCCCGCCGCCCCCGCCAGCCGCGCCGCCGCGACCAGAGAGCGGATCGGATCACCCAGGATGGCGGCGCTGCTCCCCGTCTCGACGACGGCGCCGTCAACGTTCATCACCATCGGCACATCGGCCACGTCGGTATCGGCGGGCAGCCAGTCCCCCACGACAAAGGCCGAGGACGAGGCGTTGTCGGCGACGACATCGCCCAGGGCGAAGCGGAAGTTCTCATAGCGACTGTCGATGATCTCCAGCGCCGGGGCGAGGGCGTCAATCGCGGCGAAAGCCTCTTCACGGGTGATCTCGCCTGAGAGCGGCGCCTTCAGTCGCACCGCGACCTCAGGCTCGACGCGCGGATGGATGAAGCGGGCGCGGTCGACCACGCCGCCCTTGGCCACCACCATGTCGGACGTCAGTCGGCCCCAGATCTGATCCTTCAGACCCATCTGGACCATCTTGGCTTCGCTGGTGAAGCCCATCTTGACCCCGACCAGGGCCGCGCCGCGCGCCAGCCGATGGTCGATCACGGCGCGCTGGATGTCATAGGCTTCGCTCAGCGCCAGCTCGCCTTCCTGTCCGGTGATCTGCGGGATCGCCCGCGCGTCGCGCGCGGCGGCGTCCAGTCTTGCAGCGATTGTCGCGATGTCCGTCATGTCGTCCCCTCCCCCTAGAGTTTGACGCAGATATTGGTGGGCTCCGAGTAGAAGCTCAGCGAAGCCTCGCCGCCCTCACGGCCGATGCCCGACAGCTTCATGCCGCCGAACGGCGTGCGCAGGTCGCGCAGGAACCATTCATTGACCCAGACGATGCCGGTTTCCATCTGCCCCGCGACCCGGTGGGCGCGGCCCACGTCCCGCGTCCAGATCGCCGCCGCCAGACCATAGTCGCTGTCGTTGGCCAGTTCGATCGCCTCGGCTTCGGTGTCGAAGGGGGCGATGTGGCAGACGGGGCCGAAGATCTCCTCGCGCACGCAGCGGGCGTCGTGACCCAGGCCGGTCAGGATGGTGGGCTGGACAAAGGCGCCCTGGTCCAGCGCGCTGTCGAACGAAGGCACGCCGCCGCCGGTGACCACTGTGGCGCCTTCTTCTCGCGCCAGATCATAATAGCCCAGCACCTTGTCGCGGTGGCCGTGCGAGATCAGCGGCCCCATGTCGGCGCCCGACCAGGGATCGCCGATGGTCAGGGCCTCGGCGCGCTCGGCCAGGGCCTTGACGAAACGGTCGAAGATGGGCCGCTCGACATAGATGCGCTCGGTGCACAGGCAGACCTGGCCGCAGTTGGAAAAGACCGAGCGCACCGTGCCCGCGATAGCCTCGTCGAAGTCGCAGTCGGCGAAGACCAGAGCGGCGTTCTTGCCGCCCAGCTCGAACGAGACCGGCTTCACCCCCGCCGCCGCCACCCGCATGATGGCCCCGCCGGTGGCCGACTCGCCGGTGAAGGTGATGGCGTCGATGTCGGGATTGGCGGTCAGCCATTCGCCGGTCGAGGCGGCGCCGAAGCCGTGAACCAGATTGAACACGCCCGGCGGCACGCCCGCGGCATCCATCACCTCGGCCAGCAGGGTCGCGGTCGAGGGGGTTTCCTCGCTCGGCTTGACCACCACCACATTGCCGCAAGCCAGGGCCGGCGCGACCTTCCACGTCATCAGCAGCAGCGGCAGGTTCCACGGCGAGATGATCGCCACCACCCCCAGAGGACGCGCCACGGCGTAGTTGATGGCGCTGCGTCCATCGGCCAGATCCGTGCGGAAGCTGGGCATGGCCCGCGCCTCGGCCATCGCGGCGAAGGCCAGGAAGTTGGCGGCGCCGCGCGGAATGTCGATGGTGCGCGCCTGATGCAGCGACTTGCCGGTGTCGGCGATCTCGGCCGCCGCGAAGTCGTCGAAGCGAGCCTCGATGCCCTCGGCGACGCGGACCAAAACCTTGCACCGCTCGGCCTGGGACATCTTCCCCCACGGCCCCTTGAGCGCGCGACGGCCCGCCGCCACGGCCCGGTCGACCAGGGCCTGATCGGCCTGGGACACGCGGGCCGCGACCGTTCCGGTCACCGGGTTCATGTTGTCGAAGAACCCGTCGCCTTCGACGAAGGCGCCGTCGACATAGTTGAGGATATCGCGCTGGGCGAAGGGATAGGCTGCGTCTGTCATGCCTAACCTCCGACCCGCACATAGCCGGCGGTGTTGCTGTGCGCCGCGCCGCTCTTGCCGACGTGTCCGGCCATCTGAAGCAGCGACAGGAGGGTGTCGTTGAACTGCACCGGCGCCTCGAGGAAGGCCGAGTGACCGACGTCGTTGACCTCGACCAGGAAGGAGCCCGCCACCTCCTCCTGCACCAGCCGCACCGCCTCAATCGGGAAGATCACGTCCTCGGTCCCGCACAAGAACAGAATGGGATAGCCCTTGCCGGCGAGATCCGCCGCCGGGCGCGCCGTGAACTGACCCGTCAGGTTGTGGCGATCCACGGCGTTGAAGCTGGCGATCTGGCGATAGAGCATGGCCAGATCGCGCGGGGCGCCCGCGCCGAGGACGCGGTCGATCTGATCCATGGCGGCGGTCTGCGTGCGAGCCGCGTCCATGATCGCCTTCACCGCCGCGCTTTCCGCTATGCCGTGCAGGCTGTCGCAGATGGCCAGGGCCGCGACCCGTTCGGGCGCCTGATGGGCGAAGCCGATGCAGGTCCCCGCCCCCATCGACTGACCGACCAGCGCCACCCGGTCCTCGCCCAGATGATCGAGCAGGGCGATCAGATCCTCGACAAAGGCGTCGCGCCCGCGCCCATCCAGATCGCGCGACAGGCCAAAGCCGCGATGATCGAACAGGATGACCCGGTTCGACCGCGCCAGGGCGTCGATCTGGCCGTACCAGAGGGCGTGGTTGCCGCCGATGCCGTGCGCCAGCACCACCGCCGGCCCCACGCCGTGCGTCTGGTAATAGATTTCAGCGCCGGCGGTCTTCACGATCCCGCTTTCCATCACGCTACTCCCATCAATTTGCTGAGCCGAACGACGTAGTCGCCGAAGGCCGGATCTTCTCGCGTGACGCTGGGGTCGCGCGGACGCGGCAGGTCGATATGGACGTCCTCGATGATCGTCCCCGGTCGCTCCGACATGACCAGCACCCGGTCCGACAGCAGCACGGCCTCGGAGATGCTGTGCGTGACCAGGACCACGGTCTTGCGGTCGCGCTGCCACAGACGCAGCAGCTCCATGTTGAGCCGGTCGCGCGTCAGGGCGTCCAGGGCGCCGAAGGGCTCGTCCATCAGCAGGATCTGCGGATTGCGCGCCAACGCCTGACCAATGGCCACGCGGTGCCGCATCCCGCCTGACAGCTGGTGCGGATAGCTGGCCTCGAAGCCTGTCAGGCCCAGGGTCTCGACCAGTTCGGCGAGCGCCGCCTCGTCCAGCCGCTGCGACGCGGCATCGAGATTGATGCCCAGCAGCAGATTGTCGCGCACATTGAGCCAGGGCAGCAGGTTCGACGTCTGGAAGACAAAGCCCATCGTCGCGGAGGGGCCGGTCACGGCCTCTCCGTTGACCTGGATGGCGCCCTCCTCGAACAGGATGAGGCCGGCGATGAGGCGCAGCAGGGTGCTCTTGCCGCAGCCCGACGGACCGAGGACCGAGACGAACTCTGCGGCGCCGATGTCAGCGGTGACGCCCTCGAGCACCTTACGGCCGTCGAACGCCTTGCCGACGCCGGTGATGGAGATTTCCGCGCTCATGCCGCACGCCACCAGATGAAGCGTTCCCAATAGGCGACGCCGTAGAAGAGCAGCAGCGATAGGACCGTCACCGCGAACAGGGCCGCAAAGGTCAGGGTCGTGTGGCCCGAACCCGACGCCGTCAGGATCAGATTGCCCAAGCCGTCGTTCGAGCCGACGAACTCGCCGACCACCGCGCCGATGACCGCCAGCGGCATGGCCACCTTGCAGCCGTCGAGAAAGCTGGGCAGGGCCGCCGGCAGGCGCAGCCGCCAGAAGGTCTGCAGCGGCGTGGCGCGCAGGGCGCGGAAATGTTCCTCGAGGTGCGACGGGGTGCTGGCCAGCCCGCCCAGCGTCGAAATGATGATGGGGAAGAAGGCGAACAGGAAGGCCATGATCAGCTTCGACGTCAGCCCATAGCCGAACCAAACGACGATCAGGGGCGCCAGACCGATCTTGGGAATGCTCTGCAAGGCAACGAACAGCGGATAGACCGTGCGTTTGGCCGTCGGCGAAAAATAGATCAGGGCCGCGATCGGCACGCCCAGCACCACCGCAATGATGAAGCCCCAGAAGACCTCAGTCAGCGTCACCAGGCTTTGCGCCAGGATCGGCCCGCGCGACTGCCAGAGCTCGGCCAGGATCGCGCTGGGCGGCGGCAGCAGATAGGCCTGAACGCCCGACCAGCGAACGCCGTACTCCCACGCCAGCCCCAGCAGCAGGAAGAAGGCCGCGCTGATCGCCGTGTCGCGGTTGAACAGGGCGCGGGTCATGCCTCGCCCTCCTTGTCCAGCAGGGCCTGGATGCGGGCCGGCGGCGGCACGAGGAAGCGTTCCAGATTCCAGCGGTCGAAGGTCGCCATCTGCTTTCCGTCCCACACCGACGGGACATAGGGATGCTCGGCGTCGATCTGGGTCATGTCGGTATAGAACTCGACGTTGTTGCCGTCGGGATCGCGGAAGACGAGGAAGCTGTTGGCGCCCGGTCCGTGCTTGCCGATGCCCCGGTCGATCGGCACGCCGCGCGCCGTCAGCATGGCCGCGACCTTTTCCAGCTCTTCGAGGGTTTCGAGGCGATAGGAGAAGTGCTCGACCGCCGGATAGCAGCCCTCGGGCGCCGCCGAATGGCCGGGCGGCAGTTGCAGCAGGGCCAGATCATGATGGTCCTGCCCCGCCCGCAGGAAGACCATCTGATGGTCGATCCAATCCGACACCTCCAGGCCCATGATCTCGGTGTAGAAGGCCAGCGAAAGGTCGATGTCGCGCACCTTCAGGACCAGGTGCCCGAGCCGCGTCGGACGCGGACGATAGGCTGCGGGATCGATCACGGCTGTTTCCCCGTCGGAACGAAGGCGTTGGTGAAGAGCGTCTCGGTCGCGTCGAACCCCTGAAGCTGGCCGCTGGCCTGCAAGGTCGCGACGGTGCGCTGGATCTTCTCGGGCTTCAGGCGGTGCGACCCGCCCTCGGCGGCCATCAGCGCGGCGGTCTCGCGGATCTGCCGTTCGGTCACGGCCTCGTCGAGCAAGGGATAGTGCTTGCGAATGATGGTCAGCGCCCCCTGGGGATCGCGCGCCGCCTCGGCGTAACCGCGATAGGCGGCGTGGGTGAAGGCCCGCACCAGCTCAGGGTCGCTTTCGATCAGGGCGTCGCGCGTCGCCAGCCCGCTGCCGTAAACGTCCAGCCCGAAATCGGCATAGGCGATCCGGCCGATGCTGACGCCCTTGGCCTTTGCTGCCTTGTCGAACAGCGCCATCGAATTGCCGAGCCAGCATTCGGCGGCGTCGATCCGTCCTTCGACCAGCGAGGAGACGACAATGGCCGGGTCAAGCTGGATCTGCTCGACGCTGGCCGGGTCGACGCCATTGCCCTGAAGCCAGGCCGGCATCAGGGCCTGAATGGCCGAGGACTGACCGGCGCCGAAGCGCAGTCCAGCCAAGTCAGCAGGCCTCTTGATCGCATGCCGCTCCTTGACGAAGCAGGCGCCGGCCGGGAGCTGCATATTGATGCCGCCGATCATCCGCACGGCGCCGCCCTTTGATCGGTTGAGCGCGACCGACAGGGGGTCGAGATAGGCGAACTCGAACATCCCCTGGTCGAGTTCGTTGGCGGTCCGCATGCCGCCGAAGCCGCGCACGGGTTCGACGTTCAGCCCGGCGTCGGCGAAATAGCCCTTGTCGATGGCGACGAAGATCCCCGCCATGCTGCCCTGCGTCAGCCAGGCCATGTTGAACTGAACCGTGCGCGCGTCTTCGCGCTTGGCCGCCTTCGGCGCATTGCCTCCGACCACGCTCCACAGCGTCAGTCCGGCGATCGCGGCCACGATCACGACGGGTACGAGCAGCGCGCGGCGAGCAAGGATCGCCATCACGCACTCTCCCGGAGCAGGTGCGGCGCCGAGACCGGATTGGTCAGCTCGCCGATCCCCTCGACCCAGGCGCGCATCACGTCGCCGTCCTTCAGGAAGACGCCGCGCCCCATGCCGACCCCGGCCGGGGTGCCCGAGGCGATCACGTCGCCGGCGCGCAGTTCGAGGATCGTCGAGAGATAGGCGATCTGCTCATGGATGTTGAAGATCATCTCGGACGTATTGCCGTCCTGCATCGAGACCTCGTTGACGTCGAGGCCGAGGCGGATGTCGTGCGGATCGCCGAGACAGTCGCGCGGCACAAAGACGGGGCCGAGCGGGGTGAAGGTGTCGAAGCTCTTGCCGCGGAACCAGTCGTGCGAGAACGGGAAGTCGGTCCGCCGGGTGCGGTCGCGCGCCGAGACGTCGTTGACGATGGTGTAGCCGGCGATCAGGTCGTGCGCCTCGCCCACGGCCACGTTCTTGCCCGCCCGGCCCAGCACCACGCCCAGCTCGACCTCCCAGTCGGGACGCGACACCTGGGGCGGCGCCACGACGGTCTCATCGGGACCGATGACGCTCTCGACTGTCTTGAGGAAGATATAGGGCTCGCTGTCGGCCTTGGCCGCCAGCTTGGTCTGCATTTCGGCGGCGTGTTCGATGAAGTTGGACGCCGCGCCGAAGATGCGACGGGGCTCGAACGGCGTCAGCAGCCTGGGCGCCGCCAGCGCCTGCCCCGAGGCGCCGGCAAGGGCGCGGGCCAGACCGAACAGCCCCTCGCGCCGCGCCTCCCAGTCACGGATGATGGCCGTGACATCGTCCGCCACCGCTGCAAATCCATGCGCGGCGGCGGCGTCGTGCAGGTCGTGGAAGGCGTCGCCCACCTTGATCGTCGGGCGCGGGCCGTCGGGACCGGCGCGGGTGGCCAGGGCAAACCAGGTCATTGATCGATCAACCTCTTGAAAGGAGAAGGCCTGCGTGGGCGCGACAACGCCGAGGGCGACGCCGGCGCCGATCCCTGCGATCGTGGCGCGGCGGGGCCAGCGGGCGGGGTTGGGGACATCGGACATGGCATCAGCCAAAGGCCCGGATCAGCATCCGCGCCGACACCACGGCGAGGAACAGGCCGAACAGGATGCTCAGATGCCGCTTCGACAGGGCATGGGCGAGGCGCGCCCCCCAGGGCGCAGCGACGTAGGAGACCGGCGCGATGACCGCCAGACCGATCAGATTGACATAGCCTAGACTGCCCGTGGGCAAGCCGGGCACGTTCCAGCCGGTGACGATGAAGGCGATGGTGGCCGGGACGCTGATCAACAGGCCGAACAGGGCCGCCGTCCCGACCGCACGATGGATCGGAAAGTTGAACAGGGTCATGGTGGGGACGCTCAGCGTACCGCCGCCGATGCCCATCATGCTGGAGAAGCCGCCGATGGCGAACGGCAGCAACTGCCCGCCCGGCCCGCTGGGGATGGCCTCGGCGATATGCCTGCCCTCCAGCGGCAACAGCATCTTGATCGCCACCAGCAGGGCGACGACGCCGAACACGGCCGACAGGACATCCCCCGTGACCCGCGAGGCGATCAACACCCCGGCGATGGCGCCCAGGAAGATGGCGACGCCCCAGTGCTTCAACTGAGCCATGTCCACCGCGCCCTTGGCGTGATGCGCGCGGGACGAGGAAATCGCGGTCGGGATGATGGTGGCCAGGGAGGTCGCGACCGCGACATGCATCCGCACGGCGGGCTCAACGCCCATCGACGCCAGCACCAGGTCGAGCACCGGGACAATGACGATGCCGCCGCCTACCCCGAGCAGCCCGGCCAGAAGGCCGCCCACGGCGCCGGTCAGCAGCATCATCGCCGCCAGCGTCAGCAGGTCCTGGTTGATGAATTCGTGCATCGCTCTCCCCACACGTCAGCCATGACTTGTGCGGGGTCGCAGATATGCGGTCAAAGATAGAAACTCGACCCATATATATTCAAAAATATATATCAAACAGGCGAGCGCGAGCTATGCCTCTTTCAGGATAGAAAGTCGGCCAAAGGGTATAATCCCATATAGCAACGACGCCTTAGCCTGACCGCCATGATCAAGGTAGGCATAGCCGGGTTCGGCACCATCGGCCGCGTGGTCGCGCGCCATATCGAAACAAGCGAACTGCCGCTGGCGCTCACGGCGGTGTCCGCCGGCGACCGGGGTCGCGCCGAGACCGCGATGGCGCAACTGCGAACGCCCATCCCCATCCTCGACACCGCCGCGCTGGTCGCCGCGTCCGACGTCATCGTCGACAGCGCCCCGACGGCGGCCTTCCGCGACATCGCCGAAACGACGCTGCGGGCCGGCAAGACCCTGGTGACGGTGAGCGGCGCGGCCTTGATGCAGTGGCCCGAGGCGGTCGATCTGGCGCGCGCCCATAACGGACGCATCATCCTGGCCACCGGCGCCCTGCTGGGGCTCGACGCGGTGCGCGCCGCCGCCATCGGGACCATCCATTCCGTGACCATGGTGACGCGCAAGCCGGTCAAGTCCCTGGTCAAGGCCGAGCACGTCGTGCGCAACAAGATCGACCTGTCCGGCCTTACCGCCCCGCTCAAGATCTTCGGGGGCAGTGCGCGCGAGGGCGCAATCGCCTTCCCCGCCAATGTGAACGTCGCGGCTGCGCTGGGGATGGCGGGCGTCGGTCCCGACCGGACCCGGCTCGAGATCTGGGCCGACCCCATGCTGGAGCGCAATACGCACCGGATCGTGGTCGACGCCGACAGCGCGCGGCTGGAGCTCGCCATCGAGAATGTGCCGACCGACGAGAACCCCGGCACAGGCCGGATCACCGCGCTCAGCATCGTCGCCGCGCTTCAGGACCTGGTCAGCCCCATCCGTATCGGAACCTGATTTTTCCCAACCCGGCCGCTGACCGCCAGCGGCAATCCCCATCCTGGAAAGGCCCGCCCCATGACGACCCGCCTGCGCCACGTCGCGATCGCATCCGCCGACCCCGACACCTCGGTCGGCTTCTTCACCGAGGTTCTCGGCTGGACCCTGGCCGGCAAGATCGATAGCCGCAATGCGCGCGGCTATTACGTCACCGACGGCCACATCAACATCGCCCTGCTCTGCTTCAAGAACCGCCCCGCCGCCGGCATGGAGTTCCCGGAAGGCTATACCGGACTGCACCACATCGGCTTCCAGTGCGACGACATCAACGCCATCGTCGAGCGTTTTGAGAACTCCGGCTTCGCGCCGCGCCACGACGTCAACCTGGCTCAGGGCCTCGGCAAGAACCCGGCCAAGGACAACGCCGAGTACAAGATGACCGGGCCTGAAAACGTCATGGTCGATGTCTCCGAACGCGGCTGGGCCGGCACCGAAAGCTACAAGGGCAGCCCCGCCCCGGTGTGAAAATCCGCTCAGGCGTCGTATAGGAAAAACCCGCCGGAGCAGCGCTCCGGCGGGTTTTCTAGTCTGCTGTTCTGAAGCCCGATCAGAGGTTCAGAAACGCCTTCGCATTGCCGCTCAGGATCTTGGCCTTCTGCGCGCCCGACAGGCCCTCATGTCCAAGAACCAAAGACCCGATGTCCTGCTCGCCCAGCGGGAAGGGATGGTCCGAGCCGAGCAGGACGCGATTCTCGCCCATCACATCGATCAGCAGGCTGAGCGCGCGCGGATCGAACACCGCCGAGTCGACGAAGAAGCGGTCGACATAGGTCGAGGGCGGACGGGGGCAGTCGGCGCGAACGATGTCGCGATATTTCCAGGCGTTCTCAACCCGGCCCAGCAGGAAGGCGAAGCTGCCGCCGCCGTGGCCGAAACAGATGCGTAAGGATTTCGGCAGGCGCTCGAACGCCCCCGACAGGATCAGCGACAGGATCGACAGCTGCGTCTCCGCCGGCATGGCCACCAGCCAGGGCAGCATATACTTGGGCATGCGCTCGCGCGCCATCATGTCCCAGGGGTGGATCAGGACCGCCGCCCCGACCTCGGCGCAATGGGTGAGGAAGGTCAGCAGGCCTTCGTCGTCGAGGTTGCGCATTCCCATATGGTTGCCGATCTGGACGCCCAGGTGCCCCGTCGCCATGGCGCGACTGACCTCGGCGCAGGCCATGTCGATGTCCTGCAACGGCACCTGGGCCAGGGCCTTCATCCGGTGCGGCGCGTATCCGCAAAAGGCCAAGGCCTCATCATTGAAACGCTGCGCCAGGTCGCGCGCCTCCGCTGCCGGGCGTCCGTAACCGAACATGATCGGCGTGGCGCACAGGATCTGCAGGTCGATGCCCTGGGCGTCCAGCGCCTCGACGCGCCGCGCCGGGTCCCACAGGACGTCATCGACCGGGCGAAACTCTGTCCCGCCCTGCATGATGAAGCCCTTGCCGCCGCCCGTATCGCGAATCCACGGCAGCCCCTCGACCTCCGCCCGCGCGCGATAGGCCGCGTCCATCGCAGGGAAAAAATGGCTGTGCATGTCGATGACAGCCATGTTTTTTGAAGCCTCTATCGTCATGACTTTCGTCGCATCCCTGCCATCCATCATCCCCACAGCCGATTCAGGCGCGGGGGGCCATGAGGTTGAGTAGCGGGGGGCGGCTATCAACAATAATCCCGAGACTTGCCCCGGTTATTGCAAAACAGTTATATCCCTTCCAAAGCGATCCGGGGACGCATCATGCCCAAATTCCACGAGAACTTCCTGTTGGGGCGGCTGAAGCTGCGCCAGTTGCGCCTTCTGACGGCGATCGCCGACGAGGGCACCGTCCTCAAGGGATCGCAGGCGTTGAACATCGCCCAGCCCGCCGCGACCAAGAGCATCAAGGAGTTGGAAGACGCCCTGGGCGTCCAGTTGTTCGATCGATCCTCGCGCGGCGTGACCCCGACGGATTTCGGCAAGGTGCTGATCAAGCACGCCAAGCTGATCCTGACCCAGCTGCGCCATGCGGGCGAAGAACTGCAATCGCTTGAGGAAGGGCTTTCGGGCCGCGTCCATGTCGGCACCCTGCTGGCCGCCTCGACCTCGCTGCTGCCGCGCGCCCTGGCGCGGCTGCGGGAACAGCGTCCGGGGATCGCGGTCGCGGTGGCCGAAGGAACGATCGACCGGCTGATGCCTGGCCTGCGCACCGGCGACATCGACATTGTTCTCGGCCGCCTGCCCGAGTATCGCGAACGCGAAGGCTTGAAGCAGGACGTCCTCTACCTCGACACCGTGTCCATCATGGTGCGCGCCGGCCATCCCCTGACCCAGCGCGCGTCACTGACGTTGGCCGACCTTGTCGACCAGGCCTGGGTGATGCCGCCGCAGCAGACCTCGTTGCGTCGCCAGATCGACCACGCCTTCCGTCACGAAGGGCTCGAGCCGCCGCACGACACGATCGAATCCGTGTCGATCCTGACCAACCACGGCCTGCTGATGAACACCGACATGATCGCCGCCATGCCGCACCTCGTCGGCGCCGGCCAGGCCGGACTGGCGATCCTGCCGGTCGCGCTCGAAGGCGCCAGTTCGCGGATCGGGGCGACGACCCACGCCCATGTCGAACTGTCCGCCGCCGCCCGCTACTTCATGGACATCATCCACGAGGTAGCGAGCGAGATTCGCGACGAACTGGGACAGGCTAGGCCGTAGGCGCCGACTTCCGCGATACGCGCTTCCAGATGAAATAGGCCGCCGTAACGACCACCAGCCACGGCACGCCGGCGATCAGCGCCGTCTGCCAGAAGTCGGTATCGAGCGCCATCGTCACCGTGATCGCGACCAGCAGCACCAGCCCCAGGATCTGGGCATAGGGGAAGAAGGGCATCCGCACCGGCAGATCGACGCCCTTGTGGCGGCGACGGAAACGCAGGTGGCTGGCCAGAATGGTGCTCCACACCAGCAGCCCGCCGAACAGCACAATCCCGAACAGGTAGTTGTAGGCCAGCGGCGTCAGGGCCGAGACCGAGGCCGCAGCCAGGATGCCCACGCCCGTGACCAGCGTCGCCCGCATCGGCGCCTTCTGCGCATTGAGCTGGCCCAGGGCGCGCGGCGCATAGCCACCGCGCGCCAGCGAAAAGAGCATCCGCGAGCCCAGATAGATGCTGGTGTTCATCGCCGACAGCGCCGCCGAGGCGACGACGAAGTTCATGATGCCCGCCGCATAGGGGATGCCCGCGCTGGCGAACATTTTCACGAACGGGCTTTCGGTCACCACCTTGGCCCCGGACTCGGTCCACGGAATGAAGGCGACAATGATGAACAGCGCCAGGATGTAGAAAAGGAACAGCCGCCCCGCCATCGTGCGCAGCGCCGCCGGGATCGCCGTCTTCGGGTCCTTGGCCTCGCTGGCGGTGCCGACGACGAACTCCAGCCCCATGAAGGAAAACAGCGCCATCAGCACGGCCATCCACACGCCGGAGAAGCCGTTGGGCAGGAAGCCGCCCGGCAGGCCCGTGACATTGTGCAGGCCGATGGGGGCGGCGCCGGTCAGGCCGAAGATCTGGCTCAGGCCGACGAGGATAAAGCCGACGATGGCCGACACCTTGATCACCGTCAGCCAGTATTCGACCGTGCCGAAATTATGCACCGCGCGCGTGTTCACCCAGACGACAATGCCGGCGCTGCCCAGCGCCCACATCCACACCGGCGTGCCGGGGAACCACCATCGCATATAGATGCCGACCGCGATCGCCTCGCTGCCGATCAGCAGCACCTGCTGGATCCAGTAGGTGTAGCGCACGATGAAGCCCATCAGCGGCCCGAGGTAGATTTCGGCGTAGGTGCCGAACGATCCCGCGGTCGGATGGACCACGGCCATTTCCGACAGGCTGAACACCATGATCACCGCGATCAGCGCGGCGATGACATAGCTGACCAGCACGCCGGGACCGGCGTAGCCGATGGCGATGCCCGAGCCCATGAACAGGCCGGTGCCGATCGCGCCGCCCAGGCCGATCATGACGATCTGCGCCTTGCTCAGCCCGCGTTCCAGCCCCGCCTCGCGGTCGATATAGGTCTGTTCGTCCATCGCCTTGCCCCCTCGTTCTTCGATCATGTGACGGCTTCGCGGGCCTGATGTTCGGGCGCGTTCCATAGCCCGCCATCCATGATCGCCGCCAGTCGCTCCACCGCCTCCCAGACATCGACATAGCCGACATAGAGGGGGGCGAAGCCGAAGCGCACCGTGTCGGGCGCACGAAAATCACCGATCACGCCCGCCGCGATCAGGGCGCGCATGATCGGATAGCCGTCGGCATGGGCGAAGGAGACCTGGCTGCCGCGCGCGGCGGCGTCACGCGGCGACGCCAGCGAGAAGCCGTGGCCGGCGCAGCGCTGCTCGACCAGGCGGATGAAGAGGTCGGTCAAGGCCATCGACTTGGCGCGGATCGCCGCCATGTCGGCCGACAGGTGGATATCCAGCCCCGTCTCCACCAGCGTCATCGACAGGATCGGCTGGGTGCCGATCAGGAACTGGCGCAGGCCCGTCTGCGGACGATAGCCGGGCTCAAAAGCAAAGGGCGCGGCATGGCCCCACCAGCCCGTCACCGGCTGATACGCCTGGCCCTGATGCCGCTTGGCGACGAACAGGAAGGCGGGCGATCCGGGTCCGCCGTTCAGATACTTGTAGGTGCAGCCGACGGCGAAGTCCGCCTGGCAGCCGTTCAGATCGACCGGCAGGGCGCCGGCGCTATGGCACAGGTCCCAGACGGCCAGCGCCCCGGCCGCCTGGGCGCGCGCCGTAATCGCCGCCATGTCGTGCACATGGCCCGTCTTGTAATGGACGTGGGTGATGGCGACGGCGATGGTGTCCGCATCAATAGCGTCCGCGATCTCGTCCTTTTCGCACAGGCGCACCGTCACCCGCCCGCCGGTCGCGGCGGCGACGCCTTGGGCGATATAGTTGTTGGTCGGGAAGTTGCTGCCCTCCAGGATCAGCACGCTGCGATCCGGGCGCATGGCCACCGCCGCCGACAGCACCTTGAACAGGTTCTGGCTGGTGGAATCACAAATGATGACCTCGCCCGCCCCCGCCCCGATCAGCGGCGCCAGCTTGTCGCCCAGCCGCACTGGCAGGTCGAACCAGCCGGCGCTGTTCCAACTCTTGATCAGGTCCGCGCCCCATTCGCGGGTCACGACGTCCAGGGCTTTAGCGCTCGCAGCCTTCGGCATGGCGCCCAGCGAGTTGCCGTCGAGATAGATCATCCCTTCGGGCAGGTCGAAGCGGTCGCGCAGCGGCGCCAAAGGATCGGCCCGATCCATCGCCTCGCACCAGGCGCGGTCGGGCGCCTCGGGAATGTCTATGCGGGTTACGTCAAGCGTCATGGAAACACACTACCTTCGTCTGGGACATCTCACGCACCGCAAAACGCACGCCTTCCCGCCCCATATTGCCCCGCCCCGCGCCGCCGAACGGCATGGCGTCGAGGCGATAGTCGGTCGAATCATTGATCATCACGCCGGCCGACCGCAGACGGCGAGCCGCATGACGCGCGTGGCGCAGCGATCCTGTGAATATCGCGGCGTGGATGGCGTAGTCGGCGCGATTGGCGGCGGCGATGGCGTCATCCAGATCGCTAAAGCGGAACAGGCTGACCACCGGGCCGAAGGCTTCCTGACAGGACACCCGCGCCTGCTCCGGCACGTCGGTCAACAGGATCGGACGGACCAGGGCGCCGACGCGCTCTCCGCCCGTCAGCAGGGTCGCGCCCTGCGCCACCGCTTCCTGGGTCCAGGCCAGGATGCGTTCCGCCTGCTCCAGGCCAATCATCGGACCGATATCGGTGGCCGGGTCCATCGGATCGCCGACGGTCAGAGCCTTCGTCGCCGCGACCATGGCGTCGCGGAAGGCGTCATGGACGGCCGCGTGAACATAGATGCGCTGGACCCCGATGCAGTTCTGCCCCGCCGCGCCAAAAGCGCCCGAGGCGCAGGCCTTGGCCGCGCGGTCGATATCAGCTTCGTCCATCACGATCACGGCGCCATTGCCGCCCAGCTCCATCGCCAGACGCTTGATCCCCGCCGACCGAGAGATCGCCTGACCGACCCCGGCCCCGCCGGTGAAGCTGACCATGGCGACGTCTTCGTGGCGGGTCAGGGCGTCGCCGAAATCGCACCCGCGTCCGGTCAGCAGGTTGAGCGCGCCGTCCGGCAGGCCCGCCGCCAGCAGCAGCCGCGCCAGCATGACGGCGACCAGGGGCGCCTGTTCGGCGGGCTTCAGCACCACCGCATTCCCCGCCGCCAGAGCGGGGCCGACCTTGTGGCAGATCAGGTTCAGCGGATCGTTGAAGGGGGTGATGGCGACGATCACGCCGAGCGGTTCATACAGGTAATGGCCCGAGCGCGTCTCGCCGCCGGGGAAGCTGTCGAAGGCGATGGTCTCGCCCGCCAGCCGCGTCGCTTCTTCCGCCGACAGGCGCAGGGTGTTGACGGCACGTGCGACCTCGCGCGTCGCCGACCGCACCGGCTTGCCGGTTTCCGCCGTGATGGCGGCGGCGAAGCGGGCCGCCTCAGCCTCCAGCGCCGTCGCCGCGCCGTGCAGGATGCGGGCGCGGGCGCCGGTCGACAGGTCGCGCATGGCTTCCGCCCCGACCACCGCGCTCGCCACCGCCCGTTCGACGTGCTCGACAGTGGCGCAGGCCGCCTCGCCCAGCACGTCGCCGGTGAAGGGGTTGCGCACCGCCATGGTTTCAGCCGCCTCTTCCCAGGCGCCGCCGATCAACAGCGACCGGCCCGTTTCGGCCAGATCGGGGTGCACGACCTGTCGCAAGGCCAGGCTCACGGCTTGTCCTTGCGCAGGACCAGTTCGTCATACTCGCGGCTGTCTAGCAGGGCCTCGACGATCACCGGACCGTCGGCGGCGAAGCTAGCCTCCAGCGCCGCGCGGAACTCGACCGGATCGCGGGCGACCGTCACCGGCACGCCGAACAGCGACGGCCCGCCGATGGTCCCCTCGGCGCGCACCGGCGTGCCATAGATGGGGTTCGACTTCTTCTCCTGCTTGATGCGGATCAGGGCCAGGTCGTTGTCGGTGAAGATAACGATGACGATGGGCAGCTTTTCACGCGCCGCCGTCGCCAGCTCGCCCGCCGTCATCAGGAAGCCGCCGTCGCCCAGGACGCAGCAGACCGGCGTGTCGGGTCGGCACAGCTTGGCGGCGATGGCGGCGGGCAGGCCGAAGCCCATGGCCGACCAGCCGTTGGTCATGATCTGCGTGCCCGGCGCGGGCGTGCGCCAGTGCTGACCGATCAGGTGGGTATGGGCCCCGACATCGCAGGTCATGATGCCGTCAGCGGGCAGGACGTCGCGCAGCACATCCAGCGCGGCGCGCGGCGCGAAGGCCCCTTCACGACCGGCCAGGCGGGCGAAGATCTCGGCCTTGCGCGCCGCCAGCGCGGCCAGATCCCAACCCTTCACGGTCGCCGGAAGCGCCAGCAGCACGTCGAGTACGGGCGCGATGGCGCCGACGACATCGGCGACGACCGGATGAACGTCACGGTCGATATCAGCCGGGACCACGTCAATGCTGGCCAGGGCCAGGCCGTCGCGCATCCAGCCTTCGTAGTTGAACTCGATGGGGTCGTAGCCGATCGCCACCACCAGATCGGCCTCGGCATGGGTCAGCCCGACCTGGTCCGACAGGGCGTGGAACAGGACGCCGGCGTAGTTGGGATGGGTTTCCGCCACCATGCCCTTGGCCATTGGGGTCAGCAGCACCGGCAGTCCGAACCGCTCGGCCAGGGCGATGATGCGATCCTGAACCCCGGCATGAACGGCGCCGAGGCCGATAGCCAGCACGGGCTTCGTGGCGGAGGAGAAGGCGGCGATCAGGGCCGCGACGGCGGCCTCGTCCGGCGCGGGGACCGGGTCGGCGGCGGGCGGCGCGATCCGCGCCTCCTCGACCGCGACGGCGCTCATCCCCTGCGGCAGGCCGACATGGACCGCGCCGGGACGGCCCGACAGGGCGATCCGTGCGGCCTCGGCCAGGGTGTCGACGGCGCTGTCGGCCTCGATCCGCATCGTCGCCTTGGTCAGGGGCGCAAACAGGGCCTGATGGTCGATGCCCATCTGCACCGTTCGTCCCCGCAATGCCGCCGGCATTTCATCGGTCAGGGCGATCATCGGCGAACGGTCCAGAGTCGCCCCGCCGACCCCGGTCGCCAGATTGGTGGCGCCCGGCCCGAAGGTGCCGAAGCAGACGCCCGGAACCCCGGTCAGCCGTCCGCAGACATCCGCCATGAAGCCGGCCCCGCCCTCGTGGCTCGTCAGCACGAAATCAATGCCGTCGGTGGTGCGGATCGCCTCCATGTAATCAACCCAACCGCCGCTCGGCACGCCGAAGACATGGCGCACGCCCATGTCGCGAAGGGCCACAACGACGTTGCGGGCTACGTTGGTCGATTTCATGCGAGATCCTTGAACAAGAGCCATCAGCCCCATTCGGCCTAGGCCCGCTCGCCATAAACAAATAATACCAAATGGCCGTCTTGATATGCTCAATACGCTATAAGCAAATCATCAGACGAAGCGATTGGCGATGGTCCCGATACCGTCAATGCCGCCTTCGACGAGATCGCCGGGGCCGATGCGACCCACGCCCGCCGGCGTCCCCGAATAGATCAGGTCGCCGGGCTGCAGTTCCACATAGGTCGACAGCTCGGCGATGATGTCGGCGACCGGCCAGATCATGTCGGCGATGTCGCCGTCCTGCCGCAGCGCTCCATTGACCGCCAGCCATATGCGCGCCGTCGCGGGATGGCCGATCGCGGCGACAGGCCGGATCGGCGACAGCACCGCACTGTGGTCGAAGCCCTTGGCCATGTCCCAGGGCCGCGCGCCCGCCTTGGCGTCGGCCTGCAGGTCGCGGCGGGTCAGGTCATTGCCGACCGCATAGCCGAACACCGTCGCCAGGGCGTCTTCGGGCGCGATACTGGCCCCGCCCCGCCCCAGCGCGACCACCAACTCGATCTCGTGATGCAGGTCAGCGGTGCGCGACGGCATGGCGATATCGGCCGTCCCCGACACCACCGCGTCGGCGGGTTTGGAGAAGAAGAAGGGCGGCTCGCGCAAGGGGTCGCCGCCCATCTCGCGCGCGTGGTCGGCGTAGTTCTTGCCCACGCAGAAGATGCGGCGGATCGGAAATCGCTGCGCGCCGCCGGCGATCTCGGCGGTCGGCGGCGCGACGGAAAAAAGTGGGTTCATGGTTGGCGGCCTTGCGTCTCAGGCGGGGGGATAGAGGGCCGCGCGACACGCGCCGAGGTCGGCGTCGGTCAAGGTCGTTTCCCTGACGGCGTTCCACGGGCTGCCCATCTTGTCTTCGGGCCGATACCAGAAGCCGTAGAGCTTGCCGTTGGCCGCCACCAGGGTCGCTGAGCCGATGCTGCCCTCCTCTTTCGAGAACCAGGCCAGCCGCAGGATGCGACCGAAGACCGTGCCGCGCAGCATGCCCAGGCCGTTGTTGTAACAGCCTCGAAGGTCCTGCCCCGACTGCCGCAGGGCGATCGGGCCATACTCGTGAGCATAGACCCCGCTGACGTCAGCCTCGCCCGCCGACCCGCGCTGGTCCAGTTCACCGAAAACTGCGAGGTCCGACAGACGCGTGGCGCCGCCGCCTTTCCAGTTACTGTCGATGCGCAGGCGCAGCCAGCGGGCGGAGGCTTCCTTGGGCAGTTTGATCAGCGTCCGGGCGTCGGCCTTGGCCTCGCCCGCGACCAGGGTTTCAAACGGCCCATCCGGCCCGACGGTCGACCCCAGCAGTGCGAAGCGGCGCACGGGCGAGCCTTCGGCGGTCTGCGACATCGACCCGTCTTCGCGCACCACCGGCGCGAAGCGATTGTCCAGCGCGACCGCCCGCACCTTGCCGGTCCCCGCCAGCTCGAAGTTGAGCGTGTGCGGGAAGGCGGCGTCCTTCTCGGACAGCCACCCGCGACCACGACATC
>NZ_JACARP010000281.1:0-324 GCF_013386595.1 Brevundimonas sp. P7753
GCATATGACCTCACGCGCCACTACCGCGACGAGTTCGTGCCCGTGCGCAAGCGCATCTCCGACGAGATGCTGCTGCGCTACAACGGCATGCTCGTGAGTGTGTTCGAACTGCTGGCCGATGCGCGCGAGCAGGTGAATGCCGTGAACGGCTACATCGACGCGCTGCGCGGTTACTGGATTGCACAGACCGACCTGCAGATGGCGCTGGGCGGCAAGCTGCCGACGGCTGAAGCGAATGCGGCCACCACAGCGCCGAACCCTCCTCAAGGACATTGAACATGGTTTCCCGACGTCAATTTCTCGGCGGCACGGGCGCGGCCATGC
>NZ_JACARP010000037.1:0-17223 GCF_013386595.1 Brevundimonas sp. P7753
CGGTAAACGGCCCCAGCTTTCCTGCCTCGACCAGGAGACGGCTTCCGCTCGGCTGGCTGAGGGTTATTATATATAATAAGTGCCCAATGGCAGACTCACCGAAATTGATATCTATTATTTGCCATGAAATCGTTTGATCAGCGACTGACGGCATAAATGATAGATAATTCAGAGACGGACGCACACGCGATCTACAACGCGCCCTTCATGGACCTGCTTTATCGGGCCCAGACGGTGCACCGGGCCCACTTCGAACCCAGCACCATCCAGTGCTCCAAGCTGTTGTCCATCAAGACCGGCGGCTGCCCCGAGGACTGCTCCTATTGCTCGCAGTCGGCGCGCTATGACTCAGAACTGTCGGCGTCCAAGATGATGGAGGTCCAGAAGGTCCTGAATGAGGCGCGCAAGGCCAAGACGGCGGGCGCGACGCGCTACTGCATGGGCGCGGCCTGGCGCTCGCCCAAGGCGCGCGACATGCCGGGCGTCCTGGCCATGGTCCGGGGCGTCAAGGAGATGGGTCTGGAGACCTGCATGACCCTGGGCATGCTCACCGACGATCAGGCGGCCCAGCTGCGCGAGGCGGGCCTCGACTATTACAACCACAACATCGACACCTCGGAGCGCTACTACGCCGAGGTCATTACCAGCCGCACCTTCGCCGACCGGCTGGACACGCTGGATCGTGTCCGCGCGGCGGGGATCAACGTCTGCTCGGGCGGCATCGTCGGCATGGGCGAGACCGCCGACGACCGCATCGACATGCTGCGCACCCTGGCCTCGCTGGAAGAGCCGCCGGAATCCGTGCCGATCAACATGCTGATGCCGATGAAGGGCACGCCGATGGTCGACATGGCCCCGCTGGACCCGATCGAGATGGTCCGCACCATAGCCACCGCCCGCATCCTGATGCCGCGCGCCTATGTCCGCCTGTCGGCCGGGCGTTCCGAGATGAGCGACGAACTGCAGGCCCTGTGCTTCTTCGCCGGCGCCAACTCCATCTTCGTCGGCGACACCCTGCTGACCGCCGACAACCCCGGCGAGGACAAGGACGCCCTGCTCTTCAACAAGCTGAACCTGCGCGCCGAGGTCGCCGAGGCCACGCCCTGCCCCAAGCCCGCTGAGGCCCGCGCTCAAGAGCAGGCCGCGTGATCCCAAACCCGCGCCATCGGGCTCGACGCCCTGAACCGGGGCAGGCCTAGACCGCCCGCCCCAGATGGCGTTCGACCGTCGCCACCGCCGCCTTGACATCCCGCATGCGGATCGCCGCCATCAGGGCGCGGTGATCGGCGTCGGGCCGAGGCCTCCATCGGTCCTTGTACTGCACCAGCATGTAGCGTGAGCCGTGCAGTTGCAGATTGCCGACGTCTTCGAGCAGCCTCGGCATGCCGCACGCCGCCATGGTGCCCAGGTGGAAGGCGCGGTTGGCCGCCTCCCAGTCATAGATGTTCTCCGCCGCGTCGCAGGCCAGACGCAGACTCTCCAGCCGCCCGATCTCGTCCTGGGTCAGATTAGGCACCGAATGCATCAGGGCCAGCGGCTCCAGCGCCGCGCGCATCAGCTTCACCTCGCGCTGCGCCGCCTGATCCAGAGGGGCGACCCTGACCCCGACATTCGGCTTGCTGACCGCAAGCCCCCTGGCGACGAGACGCAGAAACGCCTCGCGCACCGGGACATGGCTGACCTGAAACTCCTCCGCGACATGGTCCTGGCGCAGCTTGGCGTCCGGCGCGAGATCCCCGCGCACGATCCGAACCACAAGTTCGTCAGCAATCGCGTCCGGCGACAGACTATGTCTTTTGATGGTCACGTTAGCCTGGGCGACTGATTATCTATAATGCAGCCCTATATTTTTAGACCCCGCCGCGCAACACAATGCAGGCCGGCCCGCGGGACGGACCGGCCTGTTGCTCGCTCAGGGACGTTGATCGCCTCTAGAAGCGGATATTGAGACCCGCCACCACGCGGCGGTCGGTCAGGCCATTGTAGCAGAGCAGCGCATCGTCATTGATGCAGTACTCGTTGGCGTCTTCCCGCGTGAGGTTGATCGCCTCGATGCCGACGCTGGCCCAGCGGTTGAACTCATAGTTGACGCTGGCGTTGAGCTGGCCGCGGTCGTCGCTGACGCGCGGCACATCAAAGGCCGAGGTGAAGGCCTCGGTGTTGATGAAGTCCGAGCGCCACGTATAGCGCATCCGCGCGCTCAGCCCGCCCCGCTCATAGAAGAGCGTCGCATTGTAGGAATACTTGGACAGGTTCTCCAGCTCGACCAGGTCCTGGGGCAGAGGATTGAAGCCCAGATCCCGGGTCGTGTTGCGCGTCAGACCGATGGTCCGGTAGCTGGCCACGTTTCCGCCGGTCTTCTGATAGGTGAAGTTGCCGATGAAGCCGAAGCCCGAAGCCCACCCCAGACGGTCCTCCCACTGGGACAGATCGTACTGGAACGCCGCTTCGACGCCGGTCTGGGTCGTCTCGCCGTCCACGTTGAAGGTCGACGACAGAGGCACGCAGATGCCCGTCTGACCCTTGTCCGGATGGTTGACGTTGATGATGGCGATCGGGTTGTAGATGCCGCCGCCGGGGCAGGACGGATCCCGGCTTCTGTTCACCACCCCGTCCACGGCATTGTCCGGCGGGCTTTCCGTGACGCTGGCGAACAGGTTGTCGCGCACCTTGTGGAAGACGCCCAGGCTGACCAGGCTGGACGGAGCGAAGTAGTATTCGGCCGAGAGGTCGAACGACAGGACCGTTTCGGGCTGCAGGTTGGGATTGCCCCGGTTGACCGCCGTGTTCTCGCTGGTGGCGAAGGTCACCGAGGACGACAGACGGTTGAAGTCGGGGCGGCGGATGTCGCGAGCGACGCCGGCGCGGAGGATGACGTCTTCGCGCGGTTCGGCGACCAGATTGAAGCGCGGCAGCCAGAACTCATAGGAGGTGTCAAACACCTCTCGCGTCGAGACTCCGCCGGTGGCGACCGTGTTGCCGACCGAGCTCAGATCCGTGCTGACATAGCGGACGCCCGCGTTGCCGCGCACCGGCACGCCGAACGGCTCGGCGTCGAAATTGGCCTGCAAGTAGGCTGTGCTGGTGTCTTCGATGATTTCGAAGAAGGCGCTGGCCTGCGAGGTCGGCGCGCCGATCAACGGGATGTTGGAGCCGTTGGCCGCATTGCTGGCGGCGATCGCGGCGTTGAACCCTGCCAGCGTTCCCGCAGGATCGCGGAAGGCGCGGGCGCCGTCGATGATCAGGAAGTCAGAGAAATACAGACGCCGGTCATCGGCCGCGTTGAAATTGTTCGGTCCCGCGGTCAGCAGGTTCGAGAAGCGATCACCGCTCGGCCGGAAGAAGGACGAGGTGATGTTGGTGAAGTTCGTCGTCCCGGTGACGTTGTCGTTCAGCGCGCTCGTCTCGTTCCAGCGCAGGCCGGCGTCGACCGAGGTGATGAAGGGCAGGATGCCGTCCGTGGCGTAGGAGGCGTCCAGGCGAACCGCCTTCTCCTCATTCTCGCGGATGCTGCGTCCCTGCGCCACCTGGTGCAGGCGGTAGTTGGCCGGGTCCAGCAACTGGGCTGCGGTGGGCGTGGAGACCTGACCCTGGGCGATGCCGAATTGCAGCGTCCCGTCGCGTAGATCGAACTCGATCGGCACGCCATTGGCCAGCGACACCCCCTGGACCGGCTGCGGCCCGTTGGGATTGACGAATTCCAGCGTCGTATTGAAGCTCGGCAGCACAGAGTCCGAGGTCGACAGCGACGCCTGGCCGCTGAGCGACAGGCGATCATGATGCCACTCGCCGCCCAGGGCGAACACCCGGCTCTCGGTCAGGCGCGAGCCGGTATCGCTGGTGGTCCGCAGATAGGGCGCCAGGTTGCCGTCCGTGCGGGGCAGGATGACGCCCGACTGCACGGCCTGGACTGAGCCCAGGTCGATGACGCCGTTCGGTCCCTGAACCTTGCCCAGGTTGACCGTCTCGAACGAGGTGTTCGTCGTGTTGTCGACCACGCCGTTGTCCGACACCGTCGAGATCTGGACCGTCGAGCTCTGCTCGGCGCGCTGCTGGTCGTTCAGCGTCACGTCGAAATAGAATTTCAGGTTGTCCCTGGGTTTCCACTCAGCCGAACCCGCGAAATTCTTGGTCTCATATTCAAAATTATCCAGGTCCTGGTTGAAGAACTGGATGCGCAGGAAGGGGAAGGCCTCGGCGCTCGCCCGGCCGGAGTTCGGCGTGACGACGGCGTCGCGATCGACCCGCGGCCGGAAGGCGGCGACATCCTGCTCGGCGTAGCTGAAGCTGCCGACCAGACCGAACTGGCCGAAATCCGTGTCCCAGCGCTTGCCCATCGTGCCCGAGTATCGTGGGGTCAGGGTATCGGACAGGTCGCTGTATTCCGACTGCGCGCGGAACGCGATCAGGGGTTCTTTCAGATCCAGCGGACGGATCGTCCGCAGGTTGATGGTGCCGCCCACCGAGCCTTCGATGGTCTTGGCTTCGGGCACCTTGATGACCTCGACCGAACTGATCATCGAGGCCGCCAGATCGTCGAAGCTGATGCCCGAACGGCCCGAGCCCGACCCGACGGTGGAGACGCCGTTGATCTCGACCCGGTTCGCGTCCGTGCCGCGAATCTGCACGCCGCGTCCGACGCCCGCCTCGCGGGTGATCTGGATGCCGGTGACGTTCTCAAGCACCTCGGCCAGGTTCTGATCCGGCAGCTTGCCGATGTCCTCGGCCTCGATAACCTCGACCAGATTATCCGCCTTGCGCTTCTGCGACAGCGCGTTCTGCAGCGACGCCCGGATGCCGGTGACGACGATCTCGTCGACCTGGGTGGCCGCCTCGTCCTGCCCCGCTTCCGCGCTTTGAGCGAACGCCGGGGCGGCGATCATCATCGCCGTCGTCGTCAGCAGGATGGTCGTCAGTCGCTTGCCGGACCTCGAACGAGCCCCGGCATCCCCAAAGTGCCTCATGCGTGCCTCCCAGCCGCGTTTCTTTTTGTTGGCTGAACGCTGGATTGGCCCTACCCATCTGTCAACCCATTTTCAGACCAGATGCTGACGATTTTATAGACCAATAGACCGGACCAGTTGGATCGTTTGTCCATACCAGCCCATCACGCCGCCCCCGCCGGTCGCGCGTTGAAACCGCTCCTGTCAGAGCGCTCGCCTCAGCGGCTGCCGCCGCGCTCCCCCCGGATCAGCGCCTCGATCTCGGCCAGGTCCGTCTCGGCGTTGTCGCCGGGCGTGGTCATGGCCAGGGCCCCGTGGGCGGCCGCCAGCTCCACCGCCTGCTGGGCGCTCTCGCCGGCCATGAGCCCGTGGATGAGGCCCGAGGCGAAGGCGTCGCCGCCCCCGACGCGATCCAGGATCTCCAGATCAGGCCGGGCGATGGAGACGTGGCGTTCGTTTCGTTCATGGAAGACGCCCTGCCAGCCGTTGACGCTGGCGCTCTTCGGATCGCGCAGGGTGTAGGCGACGCCCCTGAGATGCGGAAAGGCGTCGAAGGCCATCTGCGCCGCCTTGGACGGCGGCCCCGGATCGGTGGGCCAGGCCCGCCGCCCGACCTCTTCGCTGACCAGACCCAGGCAGGCGGCCAGCCCCCGGTCGTCGGCGAAGACCAGGTCGCATTCGGCCACGATCGCCCGATTGACCGCGCGCAGGACCTCAGGGTCCGGGTGACTGCGCCACAGGCTCTCGCGATAGTTGAGGTCATAGGACACGGTGACGCCGAGACGCCGCGCCGCCCGCACGGCCGCGAGGGCCGTCTGCGCCGTCTGCGCCGACAGGGCCGCGAAGACGCCGCCCGTGTGCAGCCAGCGCGCCCCGGTCGCGCCCAGAAGGTCGTCCCAGTCGAAGGCCTGCGGATCAAGCGCCGAGGCCGCCGAATGGGCCCGGTCGGACACCCCCTGGGGCGGGCGCACGCCGAAGCCGCGCTCGGTGAAGTTGAGCCCCATCCGCGCCTCGCGTCCGACGCCGTCGTAGTCGCGCCAGACGATGGCGCCGACGTCCACGCGCGCCTGGGCGATCAAGCTTTCGGCCAGGAAGCCCAGGGGGTTGCGCGGCAGGGCCGTCAGCACCGCTGTCGGTCGTCGGAAGGTCCGGCTGAGGCCGCGCGCGACGTTGTACTCGCCGCCGCCCTCCCAGACGTCGAAGGCGCGGGCGCTGCGAATCCGCCCTTCGCCTGGGTCGAAACGCAGCATGACCTCGCCGAGAGCGGCCAGGTCCCAACGCTTGGCGCCCCCGACAGGCAGCGCCCATGACGTCTTCGCCCCGCTCATCGCGCGTCACACCCGAACAGCGACAGATCGACCGCCTCGGCCATCAGGCGATAGCCCTCGTCATTGGGGTGCAGCATGTCAGGACGGGCGGCGTCGGCGCGGAAGGCCTCGGGATCGGCCGGATCGCGGACGGCCGCGTCGAAATCCACGACCCCGTCGAAAGCGCCCCCGTCACGAATGAAGGCGTTAAGGGTCCGGCGTGTCTCGGACGACGGGGCGTCGTAGCGCTCCGACCCTTTGAACGGCGTCAGGGTTCCGGCGACCACCTTCACCTCATGATCGTGCAGACGGGCGACAAACTGGCGATAGCCCTGGACCATGTCCGCCGCGTTGCGGCCCGGCTTGGCGGGATCGCCCCCGTGCCGGATGTCGTTGATGCCTTCCAGCAGGATGACGTAGTCGATCTGGGGCAGGGCCAGGAGGTCCCGGTCCAGGCGCGCCAGGGCCGAATGGGACCGGCCGTGGTCCAGCAGCTTGTTGCCGCTGATGCCCTGGTTCAGCACCACGAACCGGCCAGGGCAGGTCGCCTCGAAACGGCGCGCCAGGACGCTGGGCCAGTCGCGCTCGGCCCCCAGGGTCGCGGTCGCGCCCTCGGTGATGGAATCGCCGAAAGCCGCCACCACCGTCGGCGCCGTCTCACGTTCGCCATAGACGGCGGAGATCACATTCTGGCGGTAATCCAGATCGACCTCGTCGCCGGGCGTGTCCGGCCCCTCCCCCACCCTGACGACCGTGCGGCGCACGGCCGGGCGGGTCGGATCGGGAAAGCGCAGGCTGACCGAGACTTGTGAGAAGGCCGGCGCCTCCAGGGCGACCGGATCGCTGATCAGGACGGAGCCGACCGGGATCACCACCTCGCTGCGTCCGTCAAAGAGAACCGGCGCCGCCTCCGGCGCGCCCTGAAGACCCAGCCGCATGTCGGCCACGCGCAGCGGCGCATCGCCCAGTTCGTTGCTGACGCGCAGCCGCAGCGCGCGCACCGAAGCGCCAAGGCGCATGTCCTGGCGGACGATCTGCCCCGCGAACTGCACGGGCGCCTCAGGCGTCCCGTCCTTGCGGTCGGGCGCGGGCGAGGCGGTCCAGACGGGGCTCCAGACCTGAGCCGAGGCCGTTCCAACGACCCCCAGGGCGGCGCCGGCGAACGCGAGCGCCAGGACGGCGGCGCGACCGCGTCGAGCGCGACGCGGGGCGGACGGTTGAACAGGCGTCGAACAGATCATGTCAGGGCCTCGAAGGAGAACAGGTGTCGGGAGCGAAGACGTCGGCGTCGATCGCCTCGGCCATCAGGCGATGGCCTTCGTCGTTGGGGTGGTAGCCGTCTTCGCGGTGCGCGCCCGCCCGGATGCGGCCGGGCCGGACCGGATCGTCGAGCGCCGCCTCGAAATCGATGACGCCGTCGAAGATCGCGCCCTGGCGGATCAGGGCGTTGAGCGAGCGGCGCTTGTCGTCCGTCGTCGGGCCGGGAATGGCGGGCTCGGCCACGGGCGAGGCCAGGATGGGCGTCAGCACCCCGCCGATGACCTTGATGTGATGGGACTGCAGCGCCTGCGCAGCCTGGCGATACCCGGCGGCGACCTCGTCCACCCCGGCGCCGGGGCGGTCGCGCGCCGGGCCCTTCTGGCGAACATCGTTGAGACCGGCCATCAGCACCACATGGGTGACGCCGGGCATGGCCAGAACGTCGCGCTCCAGCCGCGACACGAGCGAGGGCGACCGCCCGTCCGAGGCCACCATATTGCCGCCGATCCCAGCGTTCACGACCACGAAGGCGCCGGGACAGGCGTCTTCCAGACGGCGGCCCAACTGATGCGGCCAGGCCCGGTGGGCGCCGAGGGTTGCCGAACCGCCCTCGGTGATGGAATCGCCGACAGCGACGATGACGGCGGCAGGGGCCGTGGGCCGCTGGGCCAGCACCGCCGAGACCACGCCCTGCCCTCGCAGAAGCGGCGCGTCGTCGGCGGGTGCGGCGTCGCCCGCCGCGAGCCGCATAGGGCCCAAACGGACGGCGGGCCGGGTCTCTTCGGGCAGATAGGCGCTGACCGTCAGCTCAGCATAGGCGGGAACCGCCAAGGCCAGCGGATCGCTGAGCGCGAAGCCGCCGGGCGGAATGGCCAAATGGGTCGCGCCGCCAAACCGCAGGGGTCGCGCAGCCTCGCCCTTCAGTCCCGCCTCGGCGCGGCCGATGACCAGCGGCGCTTCGCCCAGTTCATTGCTGAACCGGACGCGCACCGCCGTCGCCGCCGACGCCATCAGCAGATCCTGCCGCAGAGTGACGTTTCGCAGCAACGACGGCGCCCCATTGGCGGCGGCCTCGTTCCGCCACGGCATGGGCGAAGCCAGCCAGGACGGAACCCAGACTTGGGCCGCTGCGACGGCGGGCGCGCCCAGCGTCACGCTCAGGCTGACGAGCAGCGCCGCCAGGGGCCGCGCCGGTCTGCGTCGTAAGAAAGGGGGGCCCGCCATCGCTTGCCTCAGGCTCAGGAGAAGTAGGTGCCGCCGTTCACGTCGACATTGGCGCCGGTCATGAACCCTGCTGCATCCGACGCCAGGAAGACGGCGACGTCGGCAGCCTCTCCCGGACGGCCTTCGCGGCGCAGCGGCGTGCCGTTGGCCACGGCCTGGCGCACCTCGGGCTTGGTGAAGTCGTCGTGGAAGCGGGTCGAGATCATGCCGCAGCACAGGGCGTTGACGCGGATTCCCTTGGGGCCCAACTCCTTGGCCATGGCGCGGGTGAAGGTCATCACCGCCGCCTTGGACGCCGCATAGAGAGAGGCGCCGGGGCCGCCGCCGTCACGCCCCGCCTGGGAGGCGAAGTTGACGATGGCCGCGCCTTCCGACATGTGCGGCACGACCGCTCGCGTCGTCAGGAAGGTCGAACGGAAGTTCACGTCCATGACCTGGTCGAAGAAGGCGTCGTCGATCTCCAGCAGCGGCTTGCGCGCCACCATGCCGCCGGCGGTGTTGATCAGGATGTCGATGTTCGATCCGAACGCCGCCTGGGCGGCCGAAACGAGGCCATCGACGCTCTCAGGCGTGGTGACGTCGGCGCGATGCAGGATGGCGGTTCCGCCGGCGGCCTTGATCATGCCCAGCGTCTCTTCCGCGCTGGCGGCGTCGTTGGCGTAGTTGACCACGACCCTGGCGCCTTCCGCCGCCAGCTTCAGCGAAACCTCGCGTCCGATGTCGCGCCCGCCGCCTGTGACGATGGCCACCTTGTTGTTGAGTTTCATCTCGCTCTTGGTCCTTGGAAAGCAAAGTGATGGGTGAAGGGGATCAGCCGCGCGTCGACGAGACGTCGACCTTCTCGATCCGGCCGGTCACGACCCAGATCGCGACCAGGGAGAGCGGCACGAGCGCGGCCACCAGAATGAACATGGGGGCGTAGGAAACCTTGGTCATGACCGGCACCAGCCAGGTGGTGATCAGGGTTCCCGCCACGGCCGCCATGCCGCCGACGCCCGCCAGGGAGCCGACCGACTTGCCGTGGAAGACGTCGCCCGGCAGCGTCTGGATATTGCCGATGGCGACCTGGAAGCCGAACAGAACGGCGGCGATGGTCAAGACGGCGACTGTGGGATCATGGGCGAGCACCGCGCCCAGCAGGGCCGGCGCCATGATCAGGCAGCCCAGGGTGATGACCCATTTGCGAGCGCGGTCGATCGAACGGCCTGAGGCTATCAGACGCCCCGACAGCCAGCCGCCGAACAGGCTGCCCAGCATGGCCCCGACGAAAGGCACCCAGGCGAAGATGCCGATCTGCTTAATGTCGAAGGAAAAGGTCTCGGCCAGGTAGATCGGCAGCCAGGAGACGAACAGCCACCAGATCGGATCGAGGAAGAAGCGGGCCAGGACGATGCCCCAGCTCTGCCGATGCGACATCATCTGCTTCAGGCTGAGCGCCTGGACGGGCTCGGCCTCGGGCGCAGCCGCCTCGGCCGGGGCGTCCAGAATCAGGGCGCGCTCGGCGGCGTTGACCCAGGGGTGCTTGTCCGGCCCGGCGCGATAGATCACCAGCCAGGGCAGCACCCAGATGAAGCCCAGGGCGCCGACCAGCAGGAAGGTGCCCTTCCAGCCCAGCGTCAGGAAGAGGAAGGCGATCAGGGGCGCCGAGACGATGGCGCCGATCGAGGCCCCGGCGTTGAAGATGCCCTGGGCCAAGGCCCGCTCCTTGGGCGGAAACCACTCGGCGTTGGCCTTGACCGCGCCGGGCCATGCGCCGGCTTCGCTGACGCCCAGCATGGCGCGGAAGATGCTGAAGGAGGCGATGCTGCTGGCCGTGGCGTGCAGGGCGATGGAGATCGACCAGAGGCCGATCGACCAGGCAAAGCCCAGGCGCGTGCCGATGCGGTCGAACAGCCGCCCGAAGGCGAACTGGCCTGCCGCGTAGAAGAGCATGAAGATGGTGACCAGAAGGGCGTAGTCCTCCTTGGTCGCGCCGATCTCGCCGGCGATCTCGGGCCACATCACCGCCAGGGCGTTGCGGTCGATGTAGTTGATCACTGTGGCCACCGCGATCATGGCGATGATGGCCCACCGGACGGCGGATCTCTTTTGCATGTCTGCTCCTCCCCTTATCAGGCCCTTATCGGGCCCTTGTCGGGCCGGTCGCGCGCGGCGCCGGCCTCTCTATTGATCCAGTCGCGCCCAGGGCCCGGTCCAACGCCAGGTCCGGCCGTTGGCCGTGACGGCGTGCGCGGCGCGGGGCGACGGATCGTCGGCCACCCCCAGAACCACCGTCTTGCCCGAGGCGAGGGTTACGACGACCACCTCGGCGTCGGCGCCCCTGACGCTGCGCAGGTCGCGGACGGCGCTGTCGGCGCCGACCACGGTCTCGGCCCTGCCGTCGTAGCGGCCGTGCGGCTCGAGCACGCCGACGAAGGTCGCGTCCTTCTGGCCGTCGGCCCGCAGGATCAGGGCCGGCTCGCGGCGCAGGTTGAAGTCCGGGTCGTTGGCGCCGCTCTCGGCCAGGATGGCTTGGGCCGGCACGCTCGAGGCGAAGCGCCAGGTGTAGAAGCGGCCGTCCAGCAGCCAGGTCAGGCTGCGGCTGTCCAGCGATGGCTGGGAAACGGCGTCGACCCACAGGTGCTGATAGCCGTCAGCCGTGCCGAGAACCGGGCGTGCCGCCACCGCGCGCTCGGCCTCGAAGCCCAGCTTCATGATGTGGCCGTTGTAATGCAGCGGCAGGTCGTAGCGCGCCGGGCGCTCGCCGGAGACGCGCAGCAGGTCGATGACGACCGGCCGCTCCAGCTCCGGGTGCTCGACCAGGGCCTGGGTGCGGGTGAACGTCACCCCGTCATAGGCCCCCGCCTGACGCGCCGAAACGATCTGCGTGCCCTCGACCGTGTCGAAGAAGAGCACCTGAGGCGGGTGGTTTTGACCTGTCTGCCACTCGCCGCCGAACTGGTTGCGCTCGTTCACCACCAGGGCGTTGTGCGCGACCGTCGCCTTGGCCCAGCTGTTGTTCTCGGGCAGGTAGACGCCCCCGGCCTTGGCCTCGATATTGAGGAAGCGCGCAGCGCCGTAGTCCGTCACTACGGTCTGACCGTTGTCGTAGAAGAGCCAGTTCAGCTTGTCGAAATGGCCATGACCCATGCCCATGGCCGTCGCCTTCTGGACCAGGGCCTGACCGTCCTCGCCGCCCGCACGCAGGATCGCCAGCGCGCCATGCGTCCCGTCCGGGCCGTCGCTCAGCAGCACCGAACGGAAGGCGTAGGGCCGCGCAGCGCCCGAGGCCGCCGCTTCCGCCACCTTCAGGCCCTCGGGCGACAGGAGGGTCCGCCCCTGCCGCTGGGCGATGGACAGCAGGCCGGCGTCCTGGGTGCGCGCGTAGACGGAGGCCACGCCCGTCACCAGTTCCTCGGTGTCCAGTCCCTTGTCGAGGATGGCGTCGTTGACCGGGATGAAATAGCCGCCGTAGCTGGACTGGATCAGCGTATCCACGGCCTTGAGCAGAACCCCGTCACGGCGCTGGAAGATGCCGCGTCCCGGCTCGTTCCGGTCGATGGCGCCCGCGAAGATGATAAAGGGCGCCAGGGCGTAGCGCTGGTAATAGGGCCCCTCTTCGTAATAGCCGTCGGGCGAGAAGAGCTGGTCGATCTGGGTCAGGAAGCCGGCCGAACCGTCCTTTTTCAGCCCCGTCAGCGCCTTGTCGGACAGGTCGCGATCCCGCAGCACGTAGCCGGTCATGCCGACGCCGGCGACGGCCCAGGTGGCGTGGTTATGGATGCGCTCGAAATTCTCGGGCGTCTCTGCCGACAGGAAGCCGGCCATGCGACGGAAGACGTCGTCGTCGATACGGCGACGCTCCTCGGCGGTCAGGGTTTCGCGGATCGCGTCATAGCCCTGGACCGAATAGACGAGCCAGACCGAGTCGTTCAGCGTCTGCCAGAACAGCCGGCCCGGAATCTGCCCCCGGCCCGCCGGATGCGCCCCCAGCGTCGGATAAAGCTTGGCGTATTCGAGCAGCAGGTCGCGGGCGAAGTCGGCGTAGGCCTTGTCGCCCGTCAGACGATACAGGGCCCCGGCGTTGTAGATGGCCAGATAGTTCCGCTTGTGCTGCTCGTGGGTGAAACCGCCGCCGGGATCGCGCGGCGTGGGCACGTTCACGCCCTGGGCCATGGCGGCGCGGACCAGGCTCTCGACCCGCGCGCGCTCTACGGCGAACAGGGGATAGGCGGACCCGGCCTCGGCCATCCGACGCCACTCCTGGGGCGTGGTCAGCACAGGCCCGGTCTCGGCCGAGGTCGCGGCGGAGGCCTGGGCAACGGGAGCGGTCGCCGCCTGGGCGCTCAGGGCGCCGCCAGCAAGAAGAAGAGCCGTCAGAGGCAGGGCGCGCAGCATCAGAAGTCCTCCGTCGCCGCGATGGGCGCGATGTCGGTTTGCATCTCGGGCGTGCGGATCAGGCGGTTCCCGGCCACAGCCAGCACGGGCTCGCCGACGCGGTGGGAGAATCTGACCGCGCCGCTGTCCGTCAGGATGTTGTCGACCAGTTCCGCGTGCTGGACGCCGCGCATCAGGATCGACGGCTGGTCGTTGGAGCCGACCCGCTCAAGGCTCGCGCCCTTGATCACCAGGCGCGGCCCGAAGGTGCTTTCGTCCGTTCCGCCGCGATAGAGATCAACGAGCGAGCCGCCGATGCGCCGGAAGGCGCCGCCTTCGATCTGCACCAGTTCGGCGTTGTAGGTGCCCCGGTCATCCGTCTCGGCGGCGGCCGAAATCACCGATCCTGTGATGTTCTCTACCCGCACGTCGCGCAGCAGGACGCGGTCGGCCATGCCCCCCTTGCCCAGAGCGATCAGGTTGAAGCCGCGATTGACCGTCAGGTCGCGGACCTCGACGTCCTCCAGCACCAGATCGAAGTTCGCCGCGCTGGACCCGGGCGCCACGCGGATGACCGCGTTGCCGGTCTCGTCGGGGGCGTCGGCGCCGCTCACCGTCAGACCCGCCAGCTTCAGCGAGCCGCCCTTGGCCACCTCGAACAGCGAGGGCCGCGAGAAGGCGATCTCCACCTGGCCCTGGCCAGAGCCGCGCACCGTCAGCGGCGCGCCGACCGTCAGAGTCCGATCAACCGCATAGCGGCCTGGCGCCAGCACCAGGACGTCGCCCGGACGAGCGACGGCGACGGCGGCCGCCAGCGCGCCCTCAGTCGGATCGACAGCGATCTCGACGCCCTGGTCCAGACGCACGGCCTGAACGTCCTTGGGATACCAGGCCACGCCCGTCTCCGCGCGCGGGATCATGACCAGATCGGGCGAGGCGCCTGCCCCCTGCGGCGTTTCGGGAACCAGCAGACCGCTCGCGCCGCGCACCAGGGCGACGTCTCGCGACTGGACGTTGTCGGTAAAGGCGACGCCAGACAGGTCGCCCAGTCTCCGCATCGGCTCGCGCCCGTCCGGGTTGACGATCAGGTTGCGCGAAAAGCGGCTGTCGATCGGCGGTGCTGAGCGCTCAGCGTCCATGCCCGCGCCCAGAAATAGGCTGCGCGCATTGATGATGGTGTTGTTCTCGATCACCGCGCCGACGACCTGATGGTAGCGGTTGATCGGGGAATCGGGGACGCCGTGCATCACGCTCAGCGCGGCGGTGAAGCCGTCGCCGGTGATGCCCTCCATATAGTTGTTCCGCACCGTCTGGTTGCGGTTGATGACGCGGATACCGCCCGTATGCGGCTTGCCCCCGCCGAGGAAGACATTGTTCTCGACCAGGTTGCCGTCGCCGTGGCGCAGGACCATGGACCCGCGAGAGTGATAGAAGACGTTGCCGCGATAGGTGTTGCCGCCCGACTTGTTCGAGACGATCTCGACCTCGCCGTCGGCGCCTTCGAACCAGTTGTTTTCGACCACGGTATGGGAGGCCGACAGGGAATCGGCGCTGGTCCCCACCCGCATCGCCTCGCCGCCATTGGAGCCCAGGTTGGGGCGCGGGCCGAAATAGTTGTGGTCGATGCGGTGCCGATTATCGAGGCCCTGCTGCTCGTCGCGCACGACGACCAGGGTCGTGCCGACATTGGTCTTGCCGGTCAGGTGATTGTGGTCAAAGCGGTTGTCGTGGCCATACAGCGCCACCCAATTGTCCGACGTGGCTCGATCCGGCTTGTTGTAACCGTCGATCACCAGGCCGGTGACGCGGCTGTCGACGGCGCGATGCTCCTTGGAGCGGCGGAAGGACACCACCTCCCCCGTCGGCGACCAGCCGTCCCGGAAGACCAGGTTGGAGACCAGCAGCTGTCGTCCCGCTAGCCTGAGATTGGATTGGCCCGACAACACCACCCCGCCCGGCGTCTCGGCCGTCAGGGTGATGGGCTGGCCGGCCCGCCCCTCGCCCTCGAACAGGATCTGGAAGTCGCGCCACACCCCGTCCTTCAGGACAATGGTGTCGCCAGGCCTGACGCCGCTAAGAGCCTGCTGATATTCGGCCGGCGTGGCCACCAAGGTCGACGTCTGGGCGGACACCGCTCCGGCCCACAGCAAGGCGGTCGCAAGCGCCAATCTCGACAACATGATGACCTCCCCCTCCGATCCGCTTTGGCGCGGACCTGTTGGCGGGTTTGGACCCGCTGAGGAAAGCTATCAGGGCGCCGACCAAAGGCAACCGCTTGGTCGGAAGAAAATAAATAAATTTGCAGACCAGTTGGTCTAGACGGAATGAGTGCTGATCAGGAAACGCTCGCGGCTGGCGGCCATCTGGCGTTCCAGGGCCTGCAAAGCCGAGGCCGCGCTGGCGTCCAGCATGGCGGCGAGCAGACGGTTGAAGTGGGTGCGCATGGCGCGCCGGGCCGCAGCCGGATCGCGCGCCTTAAGGGCGTTAAGGATAGCCGCGTGCTCCTCCACCCGCGAGGAGTCGTCGATCTCGCAAACGGCCTGGTGGGCGGCGCTGACCGCGGGTTGCTCGGTGCGCATACGCCACAGCGTCTCGATGGTGTGCAAGACGGCGGCATTGTTGGCGGAGGCGGCGATGAGCCGATGGAACTCGCGATCAGCCGCGTCGGGGTCCAACTCCGGATTCGTCCCGCCCATCGCCTCGACCAGGTAGTCCAGTCGGGCCAGGGCCTCGTCAGTGATGACCGAGGCCGCTAGGGCCGCCGCCTCCGACTCGAACAGGGAGCGCGCCTCCGTGACCTCGAAAGGGCTTACCGACGGCAGGGCGTCCGCCTTCTGGGGCGTCGAGCAGACAAAGACGCCCGACCCGGTCTTGATCGCCAACTTCCCCTGAGCCTGAAGCGCCACCTCGGCTTCGCGCACGGTCACACGGCTGACGCCGAACCGCTCGGCCAGCTCGCGCTCGCCGGGAAGCTTGGCCCCAGGCCCAAACCCCTCATCAGCGATGAGCTGAAGAATCTGATCGGCGACCGCATGGAAAAGGCGTTTCTGGCTCATGCCGCCAGCTTAAACGAACCGCAGCGTCTGGCCAATCGGTCTGACGCACCCCGACGCCCTCCGAACATCGTCATATAGAGAGGCTGATCAGCCCCGGGGAGGCGCAGCCGGCACGGTCGTGCAGCGGATCTCCCCAACGCCTTTGAATATGCAGGTCGATTTGCTGCCTGCGCCCACACGGTGCACGCCGGTGACCGCGCCCGTGGACACCAGGGTTCCAGGCCTCAGGGGGCGGCTCTGCCGGGCGCAGTGCTCCAACAGGAAGCGCACCGATTCCAGCGCCCCGCCCGCCAGCGACAGCGAGCCGCCTCGCCCGACGCTGACGCCGTCGATGACGGTCTCAACCTCGATGCCGTCCAGGCGCTCGCGCCAGTTTGTCAGTTCGGGGCCGATCACTAGGCCGAGATTGTTGCCGAAGTCCGAGGCCACGGCCAAGGGCCCGAGATCATTGATGGCGGACAGAGGACTGCCAGACAGCTCTACACCGATGAAGATCGTCTCGACCTGATCCGCCGCCGCCTCCAACGTCCATTCGGTGCGGCTCAGGTCGACGTCGGGACCGATCCGGGCGACGAATTCAGCCTCGATCGCGGCAAATCCACCCTCAATGACCGGCAGCAGCGTCGGCGCCTCGCCGGCGGCCCACAGGCTGTCCGCGAAGACCGCGCCAGCCAGGCGGTGGGCGCCTAGCGTCGCCTGCAGAGCAGGCGGCACGCCCCCCACCTTCCAGCCGACCAGCTGGCCGGAACGCAGGCGAATGGCCGCCTCCTGAATCGCATAGGCGCGCGCGAGATCGGCCGGCATGGGTCCGGGATAGGCGTTCAGCGGCCTGGCGGCGCGGCGAGCGGCGACGAAAGCCTCGGCAATGGCCTTTTCGGCAGGAGTGACCTGAAGCATCTTTTCATCATCCTCCTGAAGCTCGCTCGAACCGAACATAGGGGCCCCATAGACAAGCCGGCTAGTTTTCAAAGGAGGAGCCCGAAGTCAATTCAGACGCCCGCCGCCCCTTAGACAAAAGCCGTCACTCACGTCACTCATTTCGCTGCCTTTGCAGTCGAAGGCGGGCGAGACAGGACA
>NZ_JACARP010000282.1:0-389 GCF_013386595.1 Brevundimonas sp. P7753
GCCTTGCGTGATGGTCGTACGGATTACGGTGAGGATTGCTGTATCAGCATTTGCCGGTTCTAGATATCTGTTGCTGCGGTCGACTATACCGAAGTGTGGGGCGTTGCGATCCGTATTATCTCTGCCCGAAAAGCTACCAAGCAGGAGGCCAAATACTATGCCGAAAGAATCGAAAACTGACTGGGGGCGCCTGGACAAGCTGAGCGACCAGGAAATCGATACCAGCGAAATTCCCGAACTGGGCGAAGACTTCTTCCGCCGCGCCGAATTGCGTGTGCCGGTGAAGCGGGCGGTAACCATCCGGCTGGACGCTGATGTACTGGAGTGGTTCAAGGGGAAAGGTACCGGCTACCAGACGCGTATCAACCAGCTACTGCGCCAATATATGC
>NZ_JACARP010000283.1:0-360 GCF_013386595.1 Brevundimonas sp. P7753
GGTTGGAGTTGGCGATGAGCACCCGCGGAGCGTTGCTGCGGGTCTTGAACACGCCGACCGGCTTGCCGGATTGCACCAGCAGGGTTTCGTCGTCATTCAGGTTGGTGAGGCTCTCGACGATCTGGTCGTAGCACTCCCAGTTGCGCGCGGCACGGCCGATACCGCCGTACACCACCAATTCTTTCGGGTTCTCGGCCACTTGCGGGTCGAGGTTGTTCATCAGCATGCGCAGCGGCGCTTCAGTCAGCCAGCTTTTGGCCGTGAGCTTGTTACCGCGAGCGGCACGGATTTCGACGTCACGGTATTTTCTAGGCTTGGTCACAACAAGAACTCCTCGGCGATCAATGCGCGAACATGGAT
>NZ_JACARP010000038.1:0-5031 GCF_013386595.1 Brevundimonas sp. P7753
GTATAGCCTCGCCCTCCCCACCCGGTCGCTGCGCGACCACCCTCCCCATGAAGGGGAGGGAGAAGGCGACAAAGCGGGCTTTGGCGCGTATAGGCCCGGCGCATGAAACCCTTCTGGGAAACAACACCGCTGACGGAGATGTCGGCCGCCGAGTGGGAGAGCCTGTGCGACGGGTGCGGCCTGTGCTGCGTCATTCGCTTCGAGGACGAGAACACCGGCGAGATCGTGCCGACGCGGGTGCACTGCAAGCTGTTCGATCCTGACAAGTGCACTTGCTCGGACTACGCCAATCGGCAGGAGCACGTGCCGGACTGCATCAAGCTGACGCCCGGCAAGATCGCGGGACTGCGCTGGCTGCCGCCGTCGTGCGGCTATCGTCGGGCGCATGAGGGGCGGGGGCTGGCCTGGTGGCATCCGCTGATCTCGGGCGACCCGGAGACGGTGCATACGGCGGGGGTGTCGATCCGGCGCCAGACCATCTCGGAGGCGGCGCTGGCGACCGAGGAGGACGCCCTGGATTTCGAGGCGCCCGAGTGGATGCTGGAGCGGGGCGGCGACGCTAACGAATAATTCGTCGAGCGGGGTTATGGGGGAGGCATGGGGATCGTCGTCACGCAAGCCAGGCTAGGTCAAGCGGCAGGACGCGATGCGTTCGATCGACTGACCGCTGTCGTCTGCGCGGCCTTCGAGGCCCCCCATGCGATGATCACAGTGCTGGACGAGGATCGAGCGGTGTTCCGTTCATGCGTCGGCCTGAACCCGATCAGCATGCCCCGTCTGCAGACCGTCAGCCACAGGCTGGTGACCATGGGGCCGGGCGCGGTGGTCGTGATCGAGGACGCTCTGGAGCACGCCGACTACTGCACCCATCCCATGGTGGTAGGCGAGCCCGGCATCCGCTTCTTCGCCGGGGCGACGGTCTGCGGGCGGGACGGCGCGCCGGTGGGCGCCATCGGGGTGATGGACGTCAAGCCTAGGGCGCGACCGACCGAAGCCCAGATGGTGCTGATCACGGAACTGGCGGGGCTGGCCGGACAGTTGCTGGAACATGCCGAGGCCATGCGGCAGGAGGCGGCGCGTCTGGAGACGTTGCGGCTGGCCGAGGACATGGTGGGGGTCGGGCGCTGGCGCTATGAGGTGGCGTCCGGCGCCGTGACCTGGTCTGACGAGATCTATCGTATTCACGGGGTCGAGCCGGGGGCCTTTGCGCCGAGCCTCAACGACGTGTTCGGCCACTATCACGCCGAGGACCGGGTCGAGATCCAGGGTCTGGTCACGCGGGCGCTGGAGACGGGCGAGGGCTACAGCTTCAAGCTGCGGCTGCTGGGCAAGGACGGCGTGGAGCGGGTGGTGGCCGCCGAGGGCGCCGCCGAGAAGGACGCCACGGGGCGGGTGATCGCCCTGTTCGGCGTTTTGCAGGACGTGACCGAGCGCGAGCGGCTGTTGCGGGCGGCCCAGACCAATGAGCGGCGTTATCGCCTGCTGGCGGAGAATACCGGCGACGTCATCACCCGCGTCAAGATGGACGGGTCAAGCAAGTATATCTCGCCGGCGATCCAGCAACTGCTGGGCTGGACCTATGAGGACATGAGCGGCCAGTCGACCGACTATGTTCACCCCGAGGATCGGCTGCAGGTGCTGCAGGCGATCAGCGCGGCGGTGAAGACCGGCCAGCCGACCCGGCTGGAGCATCGGGCGGTGCACCGTCAGGGGCATACGGTCTGGGTCGAGTCCGCCTTCAAGGCCCTGAGGGACGAGCACGGCCAGGTCGACGACGTGGTGGTGGTGATCCGCGACATGACCCAGCGCAAGCTGCTGGAGGACGAGGTCATCGAGGCCAAGGAACGGGCCGAGAAGGCCGCCCAGGCCAAGAGCGAATTCCTGGCCAACATGAGCCACGAGCTGCGCACGCCGCTGACCAGCGTCATCGGGTTTTCGGGCCTGTTGCAGGGGTCGGACGCCCTGCCGGCGCAGGAGCGGGTCTATGTCGAGCGGATCGCTACGGCGTCCGAGGCCCTGCTGGGGGTGATCAACGACATCCTCGACTATTCCAAGCTGGAGGCGAATGCGATCGAGATGGACCCCGAGCCCTTCCAGGTCGCGGCCCTGGTGGACGGGGCGGCGGCCATCGTTGAGGGGCAGTGCGTCGGCAAGGGGCTGAGCCTGAAGGTCGAGGTCGATGCGGCCATGCCCGAGGTGCTGACCGGGGACGCCGGGCGGCTGCGTCAGGTGATGCTGAACTTCCTGTCCAATGCGGTGAAGTTCACCGGCAAGGGCGGGGTGACGCTGCGGGTCGGCGGGTCGGCGGACGCCGATGGGCGCTGGCGGTTGCGGGTGGCGGTGACGGACACCGGCATCGGCATCCCGGCCGAGAAGGTCGGGCTGCTGTTCGAGCGGTTCTCGCAGGCCGACGCCTCGACCACGCGGGTTTACGGCGGCACCGGGCTGGGGCTGGCGATTTCGCGGCGGCTGATCGAGATCATGGGCGGCGAGATCGGCGTCGACAGCCAGCCGGGCGAGGGCGCGACCTTCTGGTTCGAGACGCCCTTGGCCCAGGGCGGCGCCGTCGGGCGGCTGGCCAGCGGCGACGAAGACATGGCGCCGCCGGGCGGTGTCGCGGACGGGCGCATCCTGATGGCCGACGACGCGCCGGGGAACCGGGAACTGGTCAGCGCCATCCTGAGGGGGTTGGGGCTGGAGATCGACACGGTCTGCGACGGCGCCGAGGCAGTCCAGGCCATGCAGACCGGCGCCTATGACCTGGTGCTGATGGACGTGCACATGCCGGTCATGGACGGACTGGCGGCGACGCGGGAGATCCGGCGGATGCAGGCGGGGACGGGGCGGCGCACGCCGATCCTGGCCTTGACGGCCAACGTCCAGGCGGACCAGGTGGCGCGCTGCCTGGAGGCGGGCATGGACGGGCATCTGGCTAAGCCGATCCAGATTCCCGAGCTGGCCGGGGCTCTGGGGCGCTGGATGGCGGCGGACGGCGCGGTCGGGGACGAGGCGCTGGCGGGGTGATCGCGTGCTTTCCTCCCTGTCGCGAAGCGATGGGGAGGTGGCGCGGGCGCGCAGCGGCCGTGACGGAGGGGGCGGCGGCGCCCTGTCCGAATTTGCGCCCAAATGATTGATGGCGCCGCCGCCCCCTCCACCGCTACGCGGTCCCCCTCCCCACAAAGTGGGGAGGAAAGAGAGAGGCCATCCTGCGGCGGCTGTCGCAGTCGCGGGGCGCAAACCCGGTAAATTCCAGCGATTGATCTGTTCTCGCTGCTGTTCGCCAGCCTGAGGACGCTGGTCCGCTATGGTTTGGGCATGACGGGAAATAGGGACGAGGCGGGGCAGGGCGCGGACTGGCTGGACGAGGTGTTCGGCCGGCTCAAGACCCTGACCGATCAGGCCATCGCCGTAGTGGCGGCGGCCGAGGCGCCGACCGACGTGGCCGAGGCCGAGAAGCGGGCGCGGGCCGTCGGCGTTCTGGCGCGGACGGCCAAGGCGGTGGCGGCGCTGAAGTCGCGACCCGCCCGCAAGACCCCTGATGAGGATGAAATGAGCGAAGACGATCGTGATGTCAGCGACGCCGAACTGGCCGGGCTCCAGGCCGAATTCTTCGCCCGTGTCGATCATCTTGTCGGAGGGTTCGAACGCAAGTCCCTTGCTGCGGGACTGGGTCGAGAGCCTGCCGCGCGAGGAGAAGATCCGGGCGCTGAGGGCCGGGATCAGGGCGGCGCCGAAGTTGAGCGAGGATCAGTTCTGGTCGCGTGACGGGGACTGGCGCACCTGGGTGCTGCTGGGCGGGCGGGGGTCGGGCAAGACCTTCGCCGGCGGGTTCTGGATGAACGAGCTGGCGCGGGAAAAGGACCTGACGTTTGCTCTGGTCGGGCCGGCGCTGCACGACGTGCGCGAGGTCATGGTCGAGGGACCGTCGGGGCTGAAGGCGCAGGCGGCGCGGGACAATCGGCCGCGCTGGGAGGCCGGGCGGCGCAGGCTGATCTGGCCGAGCGGCTCGGCGGCCTACGCCTTTTCGGCGGAGGACCCGGACAGTCTGCGCGGGCCGCAGTTTCATGGGGCCTGGGCCGACGAGTTCTGTGCGTGGAGACACCCGGAGACGACGTTGTCGAACCTGAGGTTCGGGTTGCGGCTGGGGGATGATCCCAAGCTGGCGATCACCACGACGCCGCGGCCCATCGCGGCGCTGCGGCGGCTGCTGGCCGAGCCGGGGGTGGTGAAGGCGCGGCTGGCGACGGCGGCCAATGCGGGCAACCTGTCGCCGGGATTTTTGAGCCATCTGAAGGCGCTCTACGCCGGGACGCGGCTGGAGGCGCAGGAGATGGAGGGGCTGATCGTCGAGGCGGACGGCGCCCTGTTTCGGGCCGAGGATCTGGCGCGGGCGCGAGGGAGCCGCCCGGCGAAGTTCGAGCGGATCGTGGTGGCGGTGGACCCGCCGGCCAGCGCCCACGGCGACGCCTGCGGCATCGTGGTCGCGGGACGCAAGGACAAGGTCGGATACGTGCTGGCGGATCGTTCGGCGCGGGGATTGTCGCCCGCCGGATGGGCGCAGCGGGTCGCGGAGACGGCGCGCGAATTCGGCGCCGACCTGGTGCTGGCCGAGGCCAATCAGGGCGGGGAGATGGTGCGGACCCTGCTGGGGCAGGCGGACTGCGAGGTTCAGATCAAGCTGGTCCACGCCAGCCGGTCCAAGAAGGCGCGGGCCGAGCCGGTGGCCGCCTTGTACGAGCAGGGGCGGGTGGTCCACTGCGGGGCGTTTCCGGCGCTGGAAGAAGAGATGATGGCCCTGGGGAGCGAGGCGGCGGGGGCGAAGAGCCCTGACCGGGCGGACGCCCTGGTGTGGGCGCTGACGCATCTGCTGCTGGCCGGGAAGACGCAGCCGAGGTTGCGGGCGCTGTGAAATGAGCGCGACGAATCTCCCTCCCCTTCATGGGGAGGGTGGCTGAGCCCGAAGGGCGAAGACGGGTGGGGGCGGCAAGGCTAGGCAGCCGTCGCGCTCCGTGTCGCCACGCCCTCCCCACC
>NZ_JACARP010000284.1:0-355 GCF_013386595.1 Brevundimonas sp. P7753
AACGGCACCAGCCGAGTGACTCGCTAAGCGTCGGTTGTAGAAACACAAAACCCCCAACCGGGTGACTGGTTGGGGGTTTTTTATTGTATGGGGCGAGGTTGGCTGTACCGGCGATCTGAAGTGAGTGCGCTGTCGTTCCCGCTAAAAATGCAGGCAATAAAAAACCGCCACGAAAAGGCGGTTTTTTATTTGCAATACCAGTTTGCAGCTGACATTGCGTGCTCACAGGAAACAATGACCTGCGAGAAATACTACTGTTGGCCTTTGCATGACGAAAGATAAGACGATAAGTGGCGGATCTTATTGTTGGGTTTTATTTTGAGAATTGTTTTGCAAAATAAGGCAACAAATCCAG
>NZ_JACARP010000004.1:0-85280 GCF_013386595.1 Brevundimonas sp. P7753
ATAACGGTCGCGGTCGGCGGCGCCGTGCTCAGCGACTGGCGCGGGGTCATCACCGCCGCCGACCGCGACCGTTATCAGCGCCGCGACGCCGCCTGGACCCTGGCCCTGCAACAGGCCAAACGTCAGCCCGGATCGGGCGATCTGTCCAGTCTGGGCGACCTGATCGAGCCGGGCGCGGCGCGTCCCTCGGTGACGCCGCCCGTCGGCGCCTACCGCTGCCGCACCGTCAAGCTGGGCTCGCAGGGCGGTGATGAGGGCCTAGGCTATGTCGTCTATGGCTGGTTCGCCTGCCGCATTGAGCAGACCTCGGCCGGGCTGAAATTCTCCAAGCTGACCGGGTCGCAGCGCCCCAGCGGTCTGCTCTTCCCCGAGAACGACCGTCACATGGTCTTCCTGGGTTCGATGGCCCTGGCCTCCGAACCCGCCGCCCGCTCCTATGGCCAGCGACCTGAACGCGACATGGTCGCCGTGGTCGAGCGCATCGGCGAACGCCGCTGGCGCATGGTCATCCCCTGGCCGGCGAACGAGTCCAATCTGGACCTGATCGAACTGGTCCCGGCGCCCGCACGGCGGTAGGGCCGCTCAAGCGGTCCGGTATTCCGGATAGCGCCGCCAGTGCTTGATCAGGATGTTGCCATAGGTGCCCAGCGCTGGCAGCGGGTCCAGGGGATCAAAGACGGCGTGGCTGCACTGAACAGCGTCGACGGCGATCTGCGTCAGCCGCCGCAGCGCCTCGCCCGGCGTCGCCTGGCCGCGCCTGATCTGCTTGCCCAGCAGGGTCAGGTCGCCCTTGGTCCAGACATAGCGCACCCCGCGCTGATAGACGGCCCAGGGATCGGCGGGCGGCTCAATGGCCTGTCCCAAGGCCAGCTTCAGCCCCCAGACGCTGTGCGGCAGGCCGGCGCATTCCGAAATCCGTCCCAGGCTGACGCGCGGATTGACCTCCATGAAGGTCACGGCCCCGGTCGTCGGACAGACGATGAACTGAGCGCAGCCGGTCGAGGAATAGGCCAGGTGCGCCGCCAGTCTCTCGACCCCCTCGCGCACCAGGGGCGTCGGCTCGACCGTCACGCCATAGGTGGTGTAGCCGGTGCCGTCGTACTCGTGGGTGCGCGCCGCCTTGATCTCGACCGCCCCCAGCAGCCGTCCGCGATCGGCGCTGAAGATGACGCTGTGGCGCGGGCCGGTCAGGTATTTCTGGACGATCAACTCGGGGTGGATGTCCGGCCAGTGCGGCATGGTGACGGCCAGCTGCGCCGCATCCGCGATGATCAGCGCCTTGCGGTCGAACAACTCGGCGTCGACCACGGCCGGCTTGACGATCAGGGGATAGCCTATGGCCTCGGCGGCCGCGAACAGGCTCTCCATGTCGCGCACCCGCCGATAGGGCGCCAGGGCGACGCCCAGGGTCTCGCACAGCTCGAACATCGCCGTCTTGTTCATGCAGGTCTCGACCGTCTCGGCCTCGGGCATGATCAGCCGCCCGCGCGCCTCGAACGCGGCCCGGTGGCGCGTCATGAAGCGCGAGCCCGCCTCGCTGACCGGCTGAATGACGTCGACGGGGTGGCGGTCCAGCCAGTTCAGGATGACCGGCAGGGCCTCGTCCGTGCCCGGCTCCAGCGGCGAATGGCGGAAGGACCCGCTCACATGGCGCGACCATTCCAGATAGTTGCTGGAGATCGAAACCCCGGCGAAGACCTGGCAGCCCGCCTGGTTCAGGGCCTTGGCCACGGGAAAGGCCATGCGCGCATCGCCGACCAGCAGGACGCGCAGGGCTGACAACTGAGAACGGGGTTCGCCAATCATCGCGGCTGACTAGGCCGCTCAAGTTGTGCGGTAAATCGAATACGCCTGTGGCGAGATGTCGCCGGGTCGTGCTTGACCGCCGCCGTTCGCGGCGTCCACCCTGCGCGCCTTTAGATTTCAGGGGAGGCGCGGATGCGCGGCGTGGGTTTCACTATCGGTTCGGTCATCGCTGTCGGCGTGCTGATCGCCGTCGTTCTGGTCGGCTTCCCGACCTACAACGTCTATTCCAAGCAGATGGCGGGCAAGGCGGCCTACGAAGAGGCGGTGCAGAACCGTCGCATCCGCGTGCTGGAGGCCCAGGCCGCCCTGGACTCGGCCAAGCTGACCGCCGCCGCCGAGATCGAGCGCGCCAAGGGCGCCAATGAGGCCAACCGCATCATGGCCCAGGCCCTGGGCGGACCCGAGGCCTATCTGCGCTGGTCCTACATCAACATGCTGCAGGAAACCGCCGGCAAGGAAGGCCGCCAGACCATCTACATCCCCACCGAGGCCGGCATGCCCATCCTCGAAGCCGGCCAGCGTCCGCCGGCGCGCTGAGGCTAGACCGGCTGCGAATGCAGCCGCAGATAGGTCGGGTCGAACTCGGCGATCTGCGACAGGCGCGGCCAGTCCAGAATCTCGACCTGAGGATTGCTCCAGCGAACCAGGCCCTCGCGCCGCAGTTCCGCGATCAAGCGGTTGACGTGCACGGTCGACAGACCGAGCGCGTCGCTCAGGACCGTCTGGGTCAGCGGCAGGTTGAAGGTCTGGCCTTCGGTCAGGCCGACAGCGCTCAGGCGCGTGAAGAGTTCGCACACCAGGTGCGCCAGATGGCCCAGGCCGCTACGCCGCCCCATGGCCACCAGCCACTGGCGATGGATGGCGGCGTCGACGATGGTGTCCAGCCACAGCAGCCGCGTCAGGTGGGCGTGCTCCTCGGTCAGGCGCCGCAGGCGGCTGTGCGGCGCATGGGCGATGACGCAGGGCGTCAGCGTCACCACGCCGTGATCCATCTGCTTCATCAGCAGGCTGTGAAGATCGACGAAGTCGCCGGCGACATTGATCTCGGTAATCTGACGACGCCCGTCCGACAGGGTGGAATAGCGCGCGGTGAAGCCTTCCAGCAGCAGGATGCTGTGCTCGGCATAGGCGTGCTCCAGCACGATGTCGACGTGCGCATCCACCTTCCGCGGCGGGTCCAGGACCTCGGCCAGGGCGGCGATTTCGCTGGCCGACACCACGTCGCGCCGCGTGAGTTTTTCGATCAAGGCGTTGGTCATTTGGAAAGGCCGAAAAGCAAGCAGGTCTGCAAACGTTCGGCGAGGTTAAGCGTTGCCATAGCCGTTTCAGGTTTTGCAGATTCTCGAACTTACATATGTGAATGCGGAGGAAACTGAACGGCCTAGGTTGCCAAGGCGCGGCGCTCGCGCGGAGAAGCCGCTTGAAAGCCTATATCTGTCTGATCACGGTCCGCGCGGGTCAGGTGCCCCACCTTCGGCACATCGAATGCGCCGACGACGACGCGATCCCGAAATCGCTGACGCCCTTGTTGACCGAATGGCCGCAGGTGCATCGGATCGAGGTGTTCGATGATGATCGCCTGGCCTTTGCTGCAGACGCGCCGAACCTGACGCCGGCCTAGTTCGACGGCGGGCTGGCGCAGGTGGTCAGCCTGACCACTTCTGCCTGGTTGTCGTCGGTCACGATCACCCTGAAGCGACGGGACTTCCAGAAGGCCCGGCCCTGATAGCGCAGGATCTCACCCATCGTGTCCAGAGCGACGGCGCGCGCGGCTTCCATATCGGCCAGTTCCTGGCCGTCCTCATCCGGGATCAGGTGTCCGTTTTCGGTGTGAAAGAAATAGCGCGGCACGTAGGGGCTCCTCCTGAAAACTCTGAACTAGAAGCCCTGCGCGCCGCGTTTTGTTCAATCGTGGCTCACACCCGCGTCAGCCGCAGGTCCTGATAGTCGTAAGAGAAGTCGATGTCGGGCGACACGCCCTTGACCGTGGCGGTCGCGGGCTTGGCCGTGGCGATGTTGAAGGTGATGAAGGCGTCCTCTTCGCGCTTGTCGGGGAAGCGGGTGCGGAAGGTTTCGCCGTCATAGGGCTCCAGCCAGCCCTGCAGCGCCGGGGTGTGGGTGAAGCGCAGCCACAGGCCGGTCTTGCGGTTGCGGCCGCGCCCCTCGGTCTTCTGTTCAATGACGATGTCGCCATACCAGGGGTCGCGCCAGGTCCCGACATAGGCGTCCAGCGGCATGGAGGGCGGTGCGCCCGCCGCCTGCTTGGCGTCGATCTCGACGGCGGCCTTCAGCGACTTCTCGGTCCCCTCGGCCTCGCGCTTTTTCGAGTCGGCGATCCAGTCGACGTCGACCTGGTTCATGGCGATGTCCGACAGGCCCGAGCGCAGGGCGCGCAGCAGGAAGCTCTCCTCGGCGTTGGTGAAGACCGAGAAGCCGATCTTGCGGCCCGGGATCAGCACCGTGGCCGAGATGCCGCCGGGCGAGCCGCCGCCGTGGGTGGCCAGACGCTCGCCGCGATAGTCCTGCACCTGCAAGCCCATGGCGTAGGTCGAGGCCACCGCCCGGTTGGGCAGCTCCGCCGTCGGTCCGTTTGACGAGGAGACGATGATGTTGGGCTTGTACATCTCGCGCGCAGCGGCTTCCGAGAACAGCCGCGACCCGTCGGCCAGCTTGCCGTCGTTCAGGCGCACGGCGATCCACTTGGCCCAGTCGTGGGCGCTGGCGCAGATGCCGCCCGCCGCCGCCGCCGAATCCCAGTTCCACACCTCGACGATGGACTCGGCGATCTGGGTCATCGCGCCTTGGTAGCGCAGCGGCGGCCCGACGCGGCCGTGGGGCAGGGCGCTCTTTTTCGGATCAGCCAGGCGCGCCAGGGGCACGCTCTCGCTCATGCCCACCTTGTCGAAGATGCGGGTCTGGACAAAGTCCTCCCACGACAGGCCGGACACCTTCTCGATCACCGCGCCCGCCACCACGAACATCAGGTTGCAGTAGTGGTAGTCCTCGCGGAACCCGTCCTCGATGGGCACGAAGGCGGCATGGGCCAGGACCTCGGCGCGCGTCCGGTCGCTGTTGGGCCAGAACAGCAGGTCCCCGGCGCCCAGACCGAACCCGGCGCGGTGGCTCAGGGTGTCGCGCACGGTGATGCGTTCGCCCACCATCGGGTCAGACAGGGTGAAGCCCGGCAGATAGGTCCTGATCGGCTCGTCCCACTTCACCTTGCCCTCGTCGACCAGGATGGCCAGGCAGGCGGCGGTGACGTTCTTGGAGTTTGAGGCGATGGCGAACAGGGTGTGTTCGTCGGCGGGCTCGGCCTTGCCCTGACGCCGCACGCCATAGCCCTTGGCCAGCACCGTCTTGCCCTCGCGCACCAGGGCCAGGGACACGGCGGGCTGCTCGGGCCAGGCCGCCATGCAGCGCTGCACCCAGGCGTCGGCGGCGGCGGCGATCTCCTCGTCGGTGCGCGTGTCGGCGCGGACCTGGGCCAGAGCCAGACCGGGCAGGGCGGCGCTGGAGGCGGCGACGGCGGAGGAAATCAGCGCCGCGCGGCGCGACAGACGGATGGACATGGGCAGGCTCCCGACAACAGAACGGCGACGCTAACGCCGCCGGTCCGCCGGGCCAAGGGGTGATCCCCTCACAACCGCTCATCCCGGCGTCCGCCGGGATCCAGTGCTTTGGCTACAGACGCGAGGATGGCGACAGGGCGATGGCCGCCGCTCTCACTGGACCCCGGCGTCCGCCGGGGTGAGCGGAAATTTGGGGTTCAGGCCGCCAGCCGCCACCGTTGCAGATGTTCCAGCACGTCGGCCACGATCTGCGCCCGCGTAAAGCCGGTGACGTCTCGGGCGCGCGTGCCGTCCCCCGTCTGGGCCGTCATCCGCCATTCGAGCGCCCGGCGCCCCTCCGGCGCCTCCAGCGCGGTCAGGGCCGGCAGAGGCCGCGACCGGGCGCCGATGCGATAGAGGAAGTCGCGGCCATTGGCGTGTTCGACCACCAGCCAGACGCCGGTCTCGTCCATCTCGACCCGACTGTTCTCCAGCCCGCCCTCGACCAGGGCGTCGCGCACCTCGACCAGGGCCGGCGCGCCCTGTCTTTCGATCTGACGGGCGATGTCCTTGCGGCTGGCGGGGGCGAAGATGCGTTTCAGCCGCTCTCGGATCGGCGGCGCCTCGGTCTCGATCGCCTCGCCCTTGAGGTCGGCGTCCATCTGCCGCGCCAGTCCGAAGGCCAGCAGGATCATGATGACCGCAAACGGCAGGGCCGCCACCAGGGTCGCGGCCTGAAGCGCGCCCAGACCCCCCGCCAGCAGCAGCAGGGCCGCCGTCAGCCCCAGAAGCCCGCACCAGTAGACCCGCTGCCAGCGCGGCGTCTCCTCGGCTCCGCCCGACGCAATGGTGTCGATGACCAGCGAGCCGGAATCGGCCGAGGTGACGAAGAAGACGGCCACCAGGGCCACCGCCAGGGTCGAGGTGATGGCCGTGCCCGGCAGGTATTCCAGGAAGTGGAACAGGGCCGTCGACAGGTCGGCCTGCACCGCGTCCGAAATGGCGCCGCCTGCTATGCCGAGGTCCAGGCCCATGGCCGAGTTGCCGAAGACCGTCATCCACAGGAAGGTGAAGGCGGTCGGCACCAGCAGCACGCCGATGACGAACTCCCGCACCGTCCGCCCGCGCGAGATGCGGGCGATGAACATCCCCACGAACGGCGACCAGGCGATCCACCAGGCCCAGTAGAACAGGGTCCAGTCCGCCATCCAGGCCCGCGGCTCATAGGCGTAGAGGGTGAAGGTGCGGACGAAGAAGTGATCCAGATAGAGGCCGAAATTCTGCACATAGGCCCGCAGCAGGAACAGGGTCGGCCCCACCGCCAGCACGAACAGCATCAGGCAGACGGCCAGGACCAGGTTCAGCTCGGACAGCCGCCGCACCCCCTTGTCCACCCCGGTCAGCACCGAGATGGTTGCCGCCCCCATGACCACGACGATCAGCCCGACCTGCACCGTCACCGTATTGGGCAGGCCCGTCACATAGTTCAGGCCCGAGGTGATCTGGGCCACGCCCAGGCCCAGGGAGGTTGCGATGCCGAACAGGGTGCCGCAGATGGCGAAGATGTCGACCGCGTCGCCGATCGGCCCGTTGATCCGCTTGCCCAGCAGCGGATAGAGCCCCGACCGCATGGTCAGCGGCAGGCCCTTCCGGTGGGCGAAATAGGCCAGGCTCAACCCCACCACGGCATAGATGGCCCAGGCGTGGACGCCCCAGTGGGTATAGGTGATGACCATGGCCTCGCGCGCGGCGTCGACCGTGCCGGGCGCCGCCTCGGGCGGGGCGATATAGTGCTGCACCGGCTCGGCCACGGCGAAATACATCAGGCCGATGCCCATGCCTGCTGCGAACAGCATGGCCAGCCACGAGACATAGGGGAAGTCCGGCTCCGCGTCGTCCGGCCCCAGCTTCAGCCGCCCGGTCGGCCCCACGGCCAGAACGGTGACGAACAGCAGGAAGCCCGCGACCACGGCCACGTAGAACCAGCCGAAGGTGTCGATCACCCAGGCCTGGGCCGCGCCGAAAATCAGGTCGGACGTCGATGGCGCGATCAGGGCGATGAGGAGCAGGGCGCCCGCGATGGCGCTGGCCCCCCAGAAGACCCGGGGGTTCATCTTGGTCGTGAGCATGGGTCCCTAGCGCACGGCGACGCTTGGGGTTCCATGCCGCGTCACAGAGCGGCCACCGGCATGAAGAAGATGTAACTGTGGTCGGCGACGACCGGCTGATAGTCGCTGCGTTCGAGGGGGCGTCGAGGGGACGTCCGCAGGGACGCGACCATGTCGAAACTGAAGCTTGCTCCGCTGCTGGGCGCCGTTCTGGCCTTGCCGGCGGGCGCCGTCCTGGCCGCCCAGACGCCGCCGCCCGCGGCTGGAACCCAGCAGGCCCAGACGCCCCCGGCGACGCCGGCCCCGCAGGACGCTGAGGACAAGGACGAACCCGCCACCGTGGGCGACGTCGTCGTCACCGCCCGCGCCAACGACGTGCGGACCTCCATCGATTCCATCAGCTACAGCCTGGCCGACGATCTTCAGGCCGCCAACGGCACCCTGGCCGAGGCCCTGCGCAACCTGCCCTCCGTCGATGTCGATCCCCAGGGCAATGTCTCCCTGCGCGGCGACAGCAATGTCACCATCCTGGTCGACGGCCGCCCCTCGGCCATCCTGTCCGGGCCGAACCGCGCCGACGCCGTCCTGCAACTGCCCGGCAGCCGCTATGCGCGGATCGAGGTCATGACCAATCCCTCCGCCGCCTACAGCCCCGAGGGCTCCGGCGGCGTCATCAACCTGATCACCAAGCCGACCCCGCCGGCCGCTGTCGGAGCCCCCGGCGCGCCCGCCACGACGACCACCACCGGCTCCCTGCGGGTCAATGTCGGCGACAACGGGCGGTGGAACCTCGGCGCCAGCGGCTCGCGCCAGCGCGGCAAGCTGACCCTGACCGGCGACGTCAACTATCGCTACGACGATCAGAACTTCGCCTTCGACCGGCTGCGGGAACAGCTCGACCCCGTCACCGGCGCCGTCACCTCCACGACCACGACGGTCCAGGAGAGCGACATGATTCAGAAGGGGGTCTTCGCCCGGCTCGCCGCTGAATACCGCCTGACCGACAAGACGATGCTGACCGGCGAGCTGCGCGCCAACCGCTTCGAGGCTGATTCCGAGGCCTGGGGGCTGTTCGAAACGCGCGATGCGTCGGGCGCTCTGACCTCGGCCTACGCCCGCGACGGCGTGGGCGGCTTCAGCATGGACGGTTGGGGCGCCACCGCCCGCGTCCTGCATCAGTTCGACACCTCGGGCCATGAGTGGTCCAACGAGCTGCGCTACGACCGCAACGACCATGAGAACACGTCGCTGAACGCCAACGTATTCTCGGTTCCGGCGTCGCCGACGCTGTACGAGCAGCAGAGCAACCTCAGCGCTCAGGAAACGGTCGGCTTCACCAGCGCCTATACCCGCCCGATGGACGACGGCTCCAAGCTGCGCGCCGGTTATGAGCTGAGCCTCAGCCGCCCGGATCAGGACGCCGTGCTTCGGCGCGGCCCGTCGGAGGCCGCCCTGGCCCCCGTGCCGAGCCTGAGCAACCGCTTCGAGGCCGAACAGACGGTCCACGCCCTCTACGCCACCTATGAGCGCCCGTTCGGCGAGAAGCTGTCGGCCCAGTTCGGCCTGCGCCTGGAGCAGGCTGAAGTCGAGGTCGAGGACGTCACCAACGCCGTACGCGCCTCTCAGGACTACTTCCGCGCCTATCCGACCGGCCACGTCCAGTACAAGCTGACGGATACCCAAACCCTGCGCGCCAGCTATTCGCGCCGTATCCAGCGGCCCCAGCCGACCCAGCTCAACCCCTTCGTGAGCTACGGCGACCCGCTGAACCTGCGCTCGGGCAACCCCGACCTGGAGCCGCAGGAGACGGACAGCTTCGAGGCCATGTGGCAGATGCGGCGCGGGCAGAGCTTCTATCAGGCCACCGCCTACTACCGCGACACGACCAAGGCCTTCACCGACGTGGCGACCGACGTCGGCGGCGGTGTCCTGCTGACCCGGCCCGAGAACCTGGGCGCCCGGCGCGACCTCGGCGTCGAAGTGACCGCCAGCGGTCGCCTGCACCCGACCCTGCGCTACAACGCCAGCCTCAACGCCTTCCGTCAGGAGATCGACGCCGCCGGCATCCCCGGCGCACGGGACCGTGAGAGCGACCTGGTGACGGGCCGCCTCAGCCTGAACTGGCAGGCCACGCCCAAGGACTTCGTCCAGGTCATGGGCTTCTGGCAGGGCGACCAGCTGCTGGCGCAAGGCACCCGCGAGAGCGGCGGGATGGTCAATCTGGGCTATCGCCGCAAGCTCAACGAGACCCTGTCGCTGCAGTTCACCGCGCGCGACATCCTCAACTCCTTCGGCGGCGCCACCACCTATGACACCCCCCTGTTCCGCGAGCGCGTCGATCAGGACATCAACCTGCGCGCCTTCTACCTGGGTCTGACCTGGTCCTTCGGCGGCGGTCCCCGCAAGCCCGAGCCGCAGTTCGACTTCTCGACCGGCCCGACCGGGGGCTGATCATCAGGCCCGCGTCTCCCAGGCGGTCCAGACCGCGACGGCGACCAGGCCCAGGGCCATGGCGGCGCGCATCCTCGGCCCCTGGGCGCGGGTCAGCAGGGCGCCGCCCGCCCGCGCCGCCGTCAGCACGATGACCGAGTGGACGATGACGCTGACCACGACATGCAGGCTCCCCAGCGTCAGGGCCTGCGCCAGCAGCGGCCCCTGCGCCGGTCGGATGAAGCCGGGCAACAGGACGACATAGAGCAGGGCCGCCTTGGGGTTCAGCAGGTTGCCGATCAGCCCCCGCCGGAACAGGGCGCGCCGCCGCGTCTCGATGGGCGCCGCGTCCGCGCCGTCCCCGGTGCTGCGCCAGGCGTCCCAGGCCAGCCACAGCAGGAAGCCCACCCCGGCCCAGCGGATGGTCTGATAGAGGGCGGGCCACAGCAGCACCACCTCGGTCAGGCCGAAGGCGGCGGCGACCATCCACAGCGTCAGCCCCAGGGTGATCCCGGCCACCGCCGCCAGCCCCGCCGTCCGGCCCTGTGACAGCGAGACGATCGCCAGCCAGCCCATGTTCGGCCCCGGCGTCAGCTCCATCAGCGCCACCGCCGCCAGGAAGGGCAGGACGACCGTCGGATCGACCGGCACGTGCGTCAGAAATTCCATCAGGGCCTCCTGCGGCTACGCTAGGCCTTGATGGCGGCGTACATCAATCGCGGGTGACGGGGCTTGCGTGGCCGATCCGCCACACCCACCTCGGTTTGACACAACTCAAGGCGTCGCTTCGTCGAAGGGCGCTTTGATGGTTTTCCGCCTTCCGAGGGGACTGCACACCATGAATCTCGACCTCTATTCCGACCGCGCCAAACAGGCCGTCCAATCCGCCCAGTCGCTGGCGCTCGCCCGGCGGCACCAGCAGTTCGCGCCCGAGCACCTGCTGAAGGTGCTGCTGGAGGAACGCGACGGCCTGGCCCGCAAGCTGATCGATCAGGCCGGCGGCGACCCGTCCGCCGTCGAACTCGTCACCGAGGGCCTGCTGAAGAAGCGGCCTCAGGTCGAGGGCGGCTCGGGCCAGCTCTATCTGGACGGCGACACCGCCCGCGTCTTCAGCGCGGCAGAAGAGGCCTCGAAAAAGGCAGGCGACGCCTTCGTCACCACCGAACGCCTGCTGGCCGCTATCGCCAAGGAGGGCGGGGCCGCCGCCGAGGCGCTGAAATCCGCCGGCGTCACGCCCAAGAAGCTGGATGAAGCCGTCGCCGAGATGCGCAAGGGCAAGACCGCCGACAGCGCCGGCGCCGAGGACAGCTACGACGCCCTGAAACGCTACGCCCGCGACCTGACCGAGGCCGCGCGCGACGGCAAGGTCGACCCGGTCATCGGCCGCGACGAGGAGATCCGCCGCACCATTCAGGTCCTGGCCCGTCGCACCAAGAACAACCCCGTCCTGATCGGGGAGCCCGGCGTCGGCAAGACCGCCATCGTCGAAGGCCTGGCCCTGCGCATAGTCAACGGCGATGTGCCGGAAAGCCTGAAGGACAAGAAGGTCCTGTCGCTCGACATGGGCAGCCTGATCGCGGGCGCCAAATACCGCGGCGAGTTCGAGGAGCGGCTGAAAGCCGTGCTGAACGAGGTGGCCCAGGCCGAGGGCGGCATCGTCCTCTTCATCGACGAGATGCACACCCTGGTCGGCGCCGGCAAGGGCGACGGGGCCATGGACGCCTCCAACCTCTTGAAGCCCGCTCTGGCGCGCGGCGAACTGCACTGCGTCGGCGCCACCACGCTGGACGAGTACCGCAAGCACGTCGAGAAGGACGCGGCCCTGGCCCGTCGCTTCCAGCCGGTCTTCGTCGCCGAACCCACCGTCGAGGACACGGTGTCGATCCTGCGCGGCCTGAAAGAAAAGTACGAGGTCCACCACGGGGTGCGCATCTCGGACAGCGCCATCGTCGCCGCCGCCACCCTGTCGAACCGCTACATCACCGACCGCTTCCTGCCGGACAAGGCCATCGACCTGATCGACGAGGCCGCCAGCCGCGTGCGCATGGCCGTCGATTCCAAGCCCGAGGCGCTGGACGAAATCGACCGTCGCCTGGTCCAACTCAAGATCGAGCGCGAGGCCCTGAAGAAGGAAAGCGACAGCGCCTCGCAGCAGCGTCTGGAGAAGATCGACGACGAGATCCTCGACCTCGAAGGCCAGTCGGACGACATGACCGCCCGCTGGAAATCGGAAAAGGCCAAGGTCGGCCAAGGCGCGCAACTGCGCGAGACCCTGGACCGTCTGCGCGCCGAACTGGCCGCTGCCCAGCGCGCCGGCGACCTGGGCCGCGCTTCAGAGATCGCCTACGGCCAGATTCCGCAGCTGGAACGCCAGCTGGCCGATGCCGAAGCCGCTGAGAAACCTGCCGAAGGCCCCCTGACCCCCGAGGTCGTCGACGCCGAGCAGATCGCCGCCGTCGTCAGCCGTTGGACCGGCGTCCCCGTCGACAAGATGCTGGAAGGCGAGCGCGAGAAGCTGCTCAAGATGGAGGATGAACTGGGCCGCCGCGTGGTCGGTCAGGACGAGGCGCTGGAAGCCGTGTCCGACGCCGTGCGCCGCGCCCGCGCCGGGCTGAACGACCCCAACAAGCCGCTGGGCAGCTTCCTCTTCCTCGGCCCGACGGGCGTGGGCAAGACCGAGCTGACCAAGGCCCTGGCCGGCTATCTGTTCGACGACGACAACGCCATCACCCGCATCGACATGTCCGAATACATGGAGAAGCACTCGGTCAGTCGCCTGATCGGCGCCCCTCCGGGCTATGTCGGCTATGACGAGGGCGGCGCCCTGACCGAGGCCGTGCGTCGTCGCCCCTATCAGGTCATCCTGTTCGACGAGGTCGAAAAGGCCCACCCCGACGTCTTCAACGTGCTGTTGCAGGTGCTGGACGACGGTCGCCTGACCGATGGGCAAGGCCGCACCATCGACTTCAAGAACACCCTGATCATCATGACCTCCAACCTGGGCAGCCAATATCTGGCCGACCAGCCCGAGGGCGAGGATGTCGAGGCCGTGCGTCCCCTGGTCATGGAACAGGTCCGCGCCCACTTCCGGCCCGAGTTCCTGAACCGCATCGACGAGATCATCCTGTTCCACCGCCTCGGCCGCGAACAGATGGGCGGCATCGTCCGCATCCAGCTGGCGCGTCTGGAGAAGCTGATGGCCGACCGTCGCCTGACGCTGGCGCTGGACGACAGCGCCCTCAACTGGCTCGCCGACAAGGGCTACGACCCCGTCTACGGTGCCCGCCCCCTCAAGCGCGTCATCCAGAAGGAACTGGTCGACCCCATGGCCAAGAAACTCCTGGCCGGCGAGATCGAGGACGGCAGCGTGGTGGCCGTGTCAGCGGGTGAGGATGGTCTGGAGATCGGGAAGGCGCGGGTGCATTAGGGCTTGCCATCTGTTCCCGGGGGGCGCGAAAGCGGCCCCCGGGTGTGGGGCGCGGGACCCCCGTGCCTCTTATTGTATTATCTCGATTTTAATGACGCCGACTTGCTCTATCATCAACGGTATCGGGATTATTGATGTTTGGGTGGACATCATAAGGGAGTAATCGCCTATGATCTGACTATTGTGTGCATAAATTGTGGCGCTCACGCGGGCGTCTATGGTCATGCCGAAAGGGATTCTCATAGGTGTCCAGGTCGAAAGGTCGAAAATTTCTTCGCCTTCGACTACAGTCGTTTTCATCACTCCTGTTATTAATGTAGGCGCGTCAGGTGTGGTTGAGATGAACTGATCATCTGTTTCAAATATAATCGAAGATAAGCCTTTGGAGTTGAGCCACTCCTGTATCCGCGCGTTCGAGCTTCTAAATTCGCACTCCATTTGGAGCCGGCCGTCTGATCCTCTGCGGCACCATCCACGCGAAATATGGTTTGTTAGGTTGGCGATAGCGCTAAGGTGCTGCTCCATCCCGGGAGCGTTTGTCTCAACTTGATGAGGGATTGCTTCGCCAGCACCGAGCCGGAGGGTCGTCCCATATGTGCGTGCTACAGGAAGGCCGGGAGTCCAGGTCGGGAGAGGCAGGTGTCGCCGGAAGCCGGTGGGCGATAGAAGTGCTTCAATTTCAAGCCACCGATTGGCGATTTCTTCAAATCTGAACGTCAAGATCACATCGGCTATATCGCGGGCGATGCTTCGATAGATTCGTGTTTCCCGACCATTGCTAAGAACGAAAAGCGCTGCAGCGACGTTCGGGTGTAGGGCGTAGCTTTGAGCTTGCTCGAAATCGTCTACTGACAAGATCTGAGATGGAGGCTTGGCTTCCAGGACCCAGCGACCATGGGCAGCGCATTCCATTACATAGTCCGGTTTGCCCGTGATCGGATGATCGGTTGGCTTTTTTCGGCCTAGAAACAAAAATCGATACCGAAGAAGACCTTCCCGCAGAATGTTATTTTCTGTGCCCGCCTGATATCCAAGGGCGCGCAGCATCGGATCCAGCAGTTCGCCACGCACGTCTGACTCATTGAACAGGTCAAAGTTGAGCTGACGAGGATTAAATGCATCGGTGATCATGCACTGTGAGGTAGCAAGATTCGTGGCGGAACTCTGCTATCTTAGCTACCTCACCCCAGCACCGGCATCACCTCCACCCCGTCGCAGACGAAGATGCTCATGTGCGGGTGGCCCTCGAACAGGCGGGCCGCCGCCTCGTGGCTGTCGGCGCGCACCACCATGAAGACGGTCAGCAGGTTGACCACGTCCGTCACGGCGCCGTCGTCGTCGATGCGTTTGGTCGGGCCCAGCGGGCCGCCCTGAAAGACGATGGAGTCGCGGTGCGCCTCTTCCCAGGCGGCGACGGCGGCCACGCCGACGCGGGCCGTCTCGGCCTGCTCGGCCTCGCTCTTGGCGCGCCAGGCCCGCCACTTGGGGCCGGTCTTGTCGCTGGTGAAGACGGCCAGGTAATGGGTCTCGGCGCTCATCGAAGCCTCCCGTTTGCGGGAGGGTCGGACTTTCGTTCGACGAGGGCAAGCGGGACCGGTTCCTTCTCCCCTTGAGGGAGAAGGTGGGCGCCGGAGGCGCTCGGATGAGGGGTGTCAGCGCTGAGGGGTCAGGAAGAAGAATGGCGGCGCCTGAGCGAGCAAGCGGCGGCACACCCCTCATCCGTCATGCTCCGCACGACACCTTCTCCCACAAGGGGAGAAGGAAGAACGCGCTCAAGCAGCGAGCGACTTTAGATATGAATCGCGTGGCCCAGTGCCCGCAGGCTGGCCTCGTGGAAGGCTTCGCCCAGGGTCGGGTGGACGTGGATGGTTCCGGCCACGTCTTCCAGCACGGCGCCCATTTCCAGCATCTGGGCGAAGCTGTTGGACATCTCGGACACGTGCTGGCCGACGGCCTGGAGGCCCAGGATGCGGTGGTCGGTCTTGGAGGCGATGACCCGCACGAAGCCGCCGTCCTCGCCGGCCTCGATGGCCAGGGCGCGGCCGATGGCGGCGAAGGGGAAGATGGACTGGATCACATCGTCGCGGCCCTCGACATCCTGCGGACCGAGGCCCGCCGAGACGATTTCCGGCTCGGTGAAGCAGACGGCGGCGATGGTTACGGGATCGAAGACGCGGTCATGGCCCGCGATGATTTCCGCCACGACCTCGCCCTGGGCCGAGCCCTTGTGCGCCAGCATGGGTTCGCCGGTCAGGTCGCCGACGGCCCAGACGTTCTTCATGCTGGTGGCGCAGCGCTTGTCGATCTTGACGAACGGGCCGTCCATGGCCACGCCCATGGTCTCCAGACCCCAGCCCTTGGTGCGCGGACGACGGCCGACCGTCACCAGCACCTTGTCGGCGTCCAGCTGCATCGGATTGCCGTCCTTGTCGGTGACGTTCAGCTTGCCGTCCCCAAAGCCCCCGGCGCGGGCGCCGAGGAACAGCTCGACGCCGTGCTTCTCCAGCCACTTCTGCACCGGGTCGGTCAGGGCCTTGTCGTAGAGCGGCAGCAGGCGGTCGGCCATTTCGACGATGGCGACCTCGGCGCCCAGCTTGCGGAACGCGATGCCCAGCTCCAGGCCGATATAGCCGCCGCCGACGACGACCAGCTTCTTGGGCACGTCCGGCAGGCTCAGGGCTTCGGTCGAGGAGATGACGTCGCCGCCAAACGGCAGGAAGGGCAGCTCGACCGGCTCCGACCCCGTGGCCAGGATGACGTGTTCGGCTGTGATGAGGATGGGGCCGTCGGCGGTCTCGACGCGGCAGGTCTTGGCGTCGGTGAACTCGGCCCAGCCCTTGACGACCTTGACCTTGGCCTTCTTCAGCAGGGCGGCGACGCCGGCGTTCAGCTTCTTGACGATGCCGTCCTTCCATTCGACCGTCTTGGACAGGTCGATGGCCGGGGCCGACGCGGTGATGCCGAGCGTGCCGTCGCCGGCGGCTTTGCGCACCGTCTCATACTTGCTCGCCGCGTGGATGATGGCCTTGGACGGAATGCAGCCGACGTTAAGGCAGGTCCCCCCCAGGCCGTCGCCGCCGTCCACCAGAACGGTGTCCAGCCCCAGCTGGCCACAACGGATGCCCGCGACATAGCCGCCGGTGCCGGCGCCGATGATGAGGACTTTGGTTTTCAGGGTCTGGGTCATTCTAGTGTCTCGATAGAGATTGGTTGGCTCTTGCCGCTCGCCAATCGCTCATGAAGCTGTCGATGTAGTCTGCGTCAGCCCTCAAAACATAGAGCCAACGATTGTCTGCCAGACCGTCGGGGTTCGCCATAACTATGACCTTCAATCCGTTGCGAGGCGGACTATCGGACTGATCGTCCATGAGGAAGAACCAGTTGGTGCAAGCCCCTGCCTCAAACGACAGTCGGAAAGGCTCAGAAGGCTTAGGACCCCAGATTGCCATGGTAGGTCTGATGGTGAAGTCGAGGTTGTCCCCGTACTGATCGTGCAGCACGACGTTCTCGACTTGCGCCTCATAGACGCTAGTGACCGCGTGAAGGTCCCGCGTCCGCGCCGCTACCTGATCCCCTGGTGCTGGAGTGCAGGCGAGAGTAGGCGCGGCACTGAGTGTCGCGAGCATGGTGGCGATGATCAGAGCGCCAGTCTTCATCTGCTGCCTCCTCCTTCCGCTCATCCCGGCGGACGCCGGGATCCAGTGCTTTGACCCAAAAGCGCGGGCCGATTGATGGACCGCTTGCCCGGTACAAGAACTGGGCTCCGGCGTCCGCCGGGATGAGCGGGAAGGGGAAGCGCTGCTTCCCCTTAGTTCATCCAGAGCGTGGCCGGGTGCTCCAGCAACCCCTTGATGCGCTGCACGAAGACCGCGGCATCATGCCCGTCGACGATACGGTGATCGAAGCTGGACGACAGGTTCATCATCTTGCGCACGACCATCTGGCCGTCCTTGACCACCACGCGTTCGGCGATCTTGTTCGGGCCGACGATGGCGACCTCGGGGTGGTTGATGATCGGCGTGTGAACCACGCCGCCCAGCGTTCCCAGCGAGGTGATGGTGATGGTCGAACCGGACAGCTCCTCGCGCTTGGCCGAGCCATCCTTGGCCGCGCCCGAGACGCGGGCAATTTCCAGGGCGGTGGCGTAGGGGTCCAGCGCCTCGGCGTGGCGGACGACCGGCACCATCAGGCCGTTCGGCGTCTGGGCGGCGATGCCCAGGTGGACCGGGGCGTGCGTGGTCAGCACCCCAGCCTCGTCGTCATAGTGGCTGTTGATCGTCGGCTGGTCGCGCAGGGCCACGACGATGGCGCGGGCGATGAAGGGCAGGACGTTCAGCTTGGGCTGGTCCTTGGCCTTGGTGGCGTTCAGGTGGGCGCGCAGTTCCTCCACCGCCGTCATGTCGATTTCCTCGACATAGGTGATGTGCGGGATGCGACGCACGCTCTCGGCCATCTTCTCCGCGATCTTGCGGCGCAGTCCGATGATCTTGGTCTCGGTGGCGCCTTCGGCGCGGGCGTAGGTCGAGGAGGGCGCGCCACTGGTCGCGGCGGGCAGCGAACCCCCGCGCGCGACGAAGGCGTCCAGGTCTTCATGCTGGATGCGGCCGGCGGGACCCGAGCCCGGCATGAAGGCCAGGTCGATGCCCAGATCACGGGCGCGGTTGCGCACGGCGGGCGAGGCCAGGGCGCGTTCGCCCGGCTGACGGCCGGTCATGGCTGGGAGGGGCTTGGCCTCGGCCTTGGGCGCAGGAGCCGGAGCAGCCTTGGCGACCGGAGCGGGTGCGGCCTTCTCGGCCTTGGCGACAGGCGCAGCGGCCGCAGCCGGAGCAGCGGCGACATTGCCCTTGCCCTGGACCTTGAAGCTGACCAGAGGCCCGCCGACGGGGACCTGTTGGCCCGCCTCGCCGTGCAGGGCGACGACGACGCCGTTGATCGGGCTGGTGATCTCGACCGTGGCCTTGTCGGTCATGATGTCGGCGAGGATCTGATCCTCCTCGACCGCGTCGCCGACCTTGACGTGCCAGCCGACCAGCTCGGCCTCGGCCGTGCCTTCGCCCACGTCCGGCAGTTTGAACACGTAGTTGGCGCCGGCGGCGGCCGGGGCGCTGACTGGGGCGGCTTCCACTTTCGGCGCCTCGACGGCGACAGGGGTCGGCTCGGATTTGGCGACGGGGGCTGGTGCCGGCTCGGCGTCGGCGGCATTGCCCGCGCCCTCGACCTCGAACTCGACCAGGGGGCCGCGCACCGGCACCATCTGGCCCGGCTCGCCGTGGATGGCAGTGACCTTGCCGCTGACCGGGGCGGTGATTTCCACCGTGGCCTTGTCGGTCATGATGTCGGCGACGATCTGGTCTTCCTCGACCAAGTCGCCGACCGCGATGTGCCAGGCGACCAGTTCGGCCTCGGCGGTGCCTTCGCCCACGTCGGGCAGCTTGAAGACGAAACGACCCATATCAACGGCCTCCCGACATGACGGCTTTCAGGGCGTCGGCCACGCGTTGCGGGCCGGGGAAGTATTCCCACTCGAAGGCGTGCGGGTAGGGGGTGTCCCAGCCGGTCACGCGCGCGATGGGCGCCTCCAGATGATAGAAGCAGCGCTCCTGAACCAGGGCCGACAGCTCGCCGCCGAAGCCCGAGGTCTTGGGCGCCTCATGCACGATGACGCAGCGGCCGGTCTTCTTGACGCTGGCCTCGATGGTCTCGATGTCCAGCGGCACCAGGGTGCGCAGGTCGATGACCTCGGCGTCCACGCCTGCGTGTTCGGCGCCGGCCAGGGCGACCCAGACCATGGTGCCATAGGCCAGGATGGTCACATCCGAACCTTCGCGCATGACGCGGGCCTTGCCGATCGGCAGGGCGTATTTCTCGGTTGGAACCTGGGCCAGCTCCTGGGTCTTCCACGGCGAAACCGGCTTCTCGTGCCAGCCGTCGAAGGGGCCGTTGTAGAGGCGCTTGGGCTCGAAGAAGACGACCGGATCATCGTCCTCGATGGCGGCGATCAGCAGGCCCTTGGCGTCATAGGGGTTCGACGGAATGACAACCTTCAGACCCGCAATGTGGGTGAACAGGGCTTCGGGCGACTGACTGTGCGTCTGGCCGCCGAAGATGCCGCCGCCGTAGGGGCTACGGATCGTGATCGGCGAGGTGAACTGACCGCCCGAGCGGTAGCGCATTTTGGCCGCTTCGGAAACGATCTGGTCATAGGCCGGATAGATGTAGTCGGCGAACTGGATCTCGACGACTGGGCGCAGGCCATAGGCGCCCATGCCGATGGCGGCGGCGACGATGCCGCACTCCGAAATCGGGGCGTCGAAGCTGCGGGTCAGGCCGTGCTTCTGCTGCAGCTGGTCGGTGACGCGGAAGACGCCGCCGAAATAGCCCGCGTCCTCGCCGAACGACAGGACGTTCGGGTCCTCGGTCATCTTGACGTCGATGGCCGAGTTCAGGGCCTGAATCATGTTCATCGGCACGACGCCCTTGGCGGGCGCCTCCGACTTCGGGGCGTTGTTCTGATCGACCATGTCGGGCTCGAGACCGTCGTTGCGGTCGGCGTCGGTGAAGGTTTGCTGGGTCATGGTCAGACTCCGACCTCGCGGCGCTGTTCGATCAGGCGCCAGTCCTCGGTCGCATAGACCTCCTCGAACATGGTCTTCACGCTGGGGCGCGACTGGCCCAGGGTGCCGATGGCTTCGGATTCCTTGCCGGCGGCGCGGACCTGTTCGACGGCGTCCTTCTCGGCTTCGACCTGCTGCTCGTCCGACCATTCGCCGAGGACGATCAGGTGCTGCTTCAGGCGCTCGATGGGGTCGCCCAGCGGCCACTTCTCGGCCTCATCGCCGGGGCGATAGCGGCTGGGGTCGTCAGACGTCGAGTGCGGGGCGCCGCGATAGGTGAACAGCTCGATCACCGTCGCGCCCTGGTTGGTGCGCGCGCGTTCCTCGGCCCACTGGGTCGCAGCCCAGACGGCCAGGAAGTCGTTGCCGTCGACGCGCAGGGCCGGCAGGCCGTAGCCGATGGCCTTGGCGGCGAAGGTCGTGTCCAGACCCCCGGCGATGCCCATGAAGGACGAAATGGCCCACTGGTTGTTGACGACGTTCAGGATGACCGGGGCGCGGTAGACAGAGGCAAAGGTCAGGGCGTTGTGGAAGTCGCCTTCCGCCGTGGCGCCGTCGCCGATCCAACTGATGGCGATCTTGTCGTCGCCCTTGTAGGCGCTGGCCATGGCCCAGCCCACAGCCTGCGGCACCTGGGTGCCCAGGTTGCCGGAGATGGTGAAGAAGCCATAGTCCTTGGCCGAATACATGATCGGCAGCTGGCGGCCTTTGATCGGGTCTTCGGCGTTGGAATAGATCTGGTTCATCATGGTCGCCAGCGGATAGCCGCGCGCGATCAGAAGCCCCTGCTGGCGATAGGTGGGGAAGCCCATGTCCTCGCGGCTCAGGATCATGCCCTGGGCGACCGCGATGGCCTCTTCGCCGGTGCACTTCATATAGAAGCTGGTCTTGCCCTGGCGGTGGGCGCGGTGCATCCGCTCGTCAAAGGCGCGCGTCAGGATCATGGCCTTCAGGCCGCGACGCATCGTCTCGGGGTCCAGTTTCGGGTCCCACGGCCCGACGGCCTGACCTTCGTCGTCCAGGACGCGGACCAGCCGGAAGGCGTGATCGCGCATGTCATAGGGGGCGGTCGAAACCTCTGGCCGGCTGACGGCGCCGGCGGGATCGAACTGCAAGTGGCTGAAATCAGGCGCATCGCCGGGCCGGCCCGAAGGCTCCGGCACGCGCAGCGACAGCGTGGGCGTATTCTTCATCATGCGTCCCGTCCGGTTAATCCGACCGCGTTTCCTCTATGAAGAGGGCATAGCATGGCGCGTCTCTGTTGGCCTTCCTAAAAATACCCTTGCCAAATGGTGATTTGGGGTATTTTATTGCGTCAAATCCCCTTTTGGAGAAACGCCTTTGGCTGACGAACTTGATCCTATCGACGCCCGCATCCTCGACATCCTGCAACAGGACGCTGGATTGTCGGTCGCCGAGGTCGCCGATCGCGTCGGCCTCTCGGCCTCGCCCTGCTGGCGCCGGATCAAGAGACTGGAGGACTCTGGCCTGATACGCAAGCGGGTCACGCTTCTGGACGCCGGTCTTCTGGGTCTGGACTTCGAAGTCTACGCCATCGTCAAGCTGAGCCTGCCCTCGCGCGAGAACCTCGACATCTTCGAATCCGCCGTCGCCACCTGGCCGGAAGTGGTGCAGTGCGCCACCATCACGGGCCGCGAGGACTATGTCCTGCGCATCATCACCTCGGACATGCACGCCTTCGACCAGTTCCTGCGCGACAAGCTGCTGACCCTGGGCATCGTCTCCGACTGCGCCAGCCACATCGTCACGCGCGGCGTCAAGAACGTCACCACCCTGCCGCTGGGCATCATCACCCCCCACGTCAGCTAAAGAGACGCGGTAGGGCTGGAGAGAGGGCGTCTGTGGCGGAGGGTTTCATGCTCAAGTCGTGCGCCCTCGCGGCGGCCTTTGCCGCGCTCGGGGCATGGGGTGTCGTCGCGGCAGTCCCGCTGTCTGATCAGGTCCCGGCGGCGGCCGTCGCCGAATCCGACGTCGCGGCCTTTCGGCGGCTGCGGGCTGAAGCGGTGACGGCGCTCAACGCCGACGACCTGGACGCCGCCGCCGGGCTGCTTGTCCAGGGCGACGCGCGCATTCCCAATCATCCGGGTCTGATCCTGTTGCGGGCGCGGGTGGCCGCCGCGCGCGGAGACGCCGCACAGGCTGTGGCCCAGTTGCACCGCTATGGCCGCGCCGGACTGTCCATGAATCTGGCGCGCGACGAGGCCCTGTCTTCGGTCGCCGCCGCCCCTGGTTTCGCCGAAGCCGCCGCGCGGCTTGAGGCCAATCGCGCCCCGATCGGCGCGGACCGGCTCTCCGTCGTCGCCGTTCTGGAGCGGGCGGGCCTTGTCGAGAGCCTGACACGCGATCCGGCGGGCGGGGGCTGGCTGGTTTCGCGTGTGGCGGGGCGAGACATCGTCCGGCTGGCCGACGACGGCGCCGTCACGCCCTGGCTCCAGGCCGAGGGGCCGGTCGAGGGCGTGCTGGGTCTGGCGCCGGACCCGTCGCGCGGCCTGTTGTGGGCTGCCGTCAGCCCCGCGCCCCCCGCCGCTCACGGGCGCGAGGATGTCGGCCCGGCCGCGCTTCTGGCTATCCATGCCGCGACAGGTCAGGTCCGCGCCGCCTATCCGCTGGCGGCGGACGGACGCGCACACGGTCTGGGCGACCTGGCGCTGGACGCCGAGGGCGCCGTCTATGTCTCGGACGGCCTGTCGGGCGAGATCTATCGCCTGCCGACCTCGGGCGAGGCGCTCGAAGTCTTCGTGGCGGCGGGAGCCCTGGGCTCGCCCCAGGGTCTGGCGCTGACGCCGGACGGCCAGGCCCTGGTCGTCGCCGACTATTCTTCGGGCCTGTGGCGCGTGGCGCGGGCGGGCGGAGAGCCTGTGCGAATGCCGGCGCCCGACGACGCCGTTCTGATCGGGATCGACGGCCTGATCTCGGACGGCCGCAGCCTCTACGCCTTGCAGAACGGGGTGTCGCCCCAGAGGGTGTTGAAGCTGACCCTCAACCCCGCCTGGACGCGCATCGACCAGGTTCAGATCCTGGCCGCCAACCTGCCCCAGATCGCCGAGCCGACCACGGGCCTGATCCTGGACGGCGATCTTGTCTTCGTCGCCCGATCCCAGTGGAGCGACTTCGCCGCCGATGGTTCCTTGCGGACCCCGACGCTTGATCCGGCTATCATCGCCCGCTTGAGGCTGGACTGAGAGGACCGACATGATCGAACTGGTGATCGACGCGCGCAGAAAAGACCTCGGCGGGTTCGAGGTCGGGCGCGTTCTGCCCTTCCATTCGCACCGGATGGTCGGCCCCTTCATCTTCCTGGACCAGATGGGTCCGGCCGAGTTCGCGCCGGGCGCCGACGCCATCAATGTGCGGCCGCATCCGCATATCGGCCTGTCGACCCTGACCTATCTGTTCGAGGGCGAGATCATGCACCGGGACAACCTGGGCTACACCCAGCCCATCCGTCCCGGCGAGGTGAACTGGATGACCGCCGGGTCCGGCATCGTCCATTCCGAACGCACCGATCCGCTGAAAAAGGCGCAGGGCGGGCCGATGCACGGCATGCAGGCCTGGGTCGCCCTGCCGACCGAGCTGGAGGAGATCGCCCCCTCCTTCACCCACCTGGGCGAGGACGCCCAGCCCACCTATGAGAACAACGGCCTGTTCGCGCGTCTGGTGGCGGGCGAGGCCTTCGGGGAGAAGGCCGGCACGCCGGTCCAGTCGCCGCTCTTCTACGTCCATTGGGACATGGCCGAGGGCGTCCGCGCCGCCCCGCCGCCGCCGAAATCCAAGGGCGGCTACAGCGAACGCGCCCTGTTCGTGGCCAAGGGCCGAATCGAGGTCGACGGCCGCGCCTTCCATGAAGGTCAGATGGTCGTCCTCTCGGCCCAGGCCGAACCAACCGTCACCGCGCTGGCCCCTTCCAGCGTCATGGCCCTGGGCGGAGAGCCGGTCGGCGAACGCCTGATCTGGTGGAACTTCGTCTCCTCGTCCCAGACCCGCCTGGACCAGGCCAAGGCCGACTGGAAGGCAGGCCGCATGAGCCTGCCGTCTGAAGACGCGCTGGAGTTCATCCCCCTGCCGGACGAACCCGTTTAGGGAGCGGCGGTTTCGACCCTTTTTTCATCTTGCTCGCTGTCCGAAAGGCCGAGCATCAGTCTTTCAGTTTCAGTCATAGGGGAGGCCAGCGCGTCGCCCACTCTCGCGCGGCACCATTTGTAAAAAACGGGGTGCGCGAACTTTAATTCCAACCGTGCAATCCAGTTCATTCTCGAAAAGAAAACGTAACGAAGAGAGCCAACTGTGAGGGTCGAATGAAAGGCATTGGGTTCGCCTGATTTTCTATCCGCGTATATCACTAGGCCGCCATGTGCTGCGTATTGATGCGGTCCCAATTCGGAAAATACTTGCTCATAGGTCCAGTCTTTATCGACGGAGAGCCAAATGCAGTTTTTGCCTGCGCGCCCTATGGCGAAATTTGCGATCTGTACTGGTCGTGGCGCGCCAATTTCAGCCAAGTGGCAGCACAATAATTTCGCGAAGTAGCGAAAGACGTTCAGATACGCTTCTGACCCTAGCCGATACCGCGCGTCCTCGAATAGCGATGAGGGGTTTTTACCTTGATGGACGAGGGTGCGGGCTGCGCGGTGGAAATGGTCGAATTCACGATCTGCAGCTTGTGTGCGAGAGCTATTGCAAGGGCGACATATCCGCGCCGCGAAATGAAAAGCTTTCGATTTTACGCTCTGAGCGAGTTTCGCTTGGGCTGAATCAGTTTCGAAGCGCCCTATGACCATCTGGTCTGTGCCAAATTCTAAACGTAGTGCGGAAGCTTTCACCTTGTGCTCGCCCGTTAGATCATCGGGCGATCCACATAAGCAGCATGAGTTATTCGTCTGATGTTCGAACGTAATTCCCATTACGCGATGATAATCGGCTTCAAGAAATCCACCAGCGCCGCGCTCACCTCGTCCGCTCGTTCTTGCTGCAACCAATGCCCCGCGCCGGGCAGGACCACCTGGCCGCGCAGGTCGGTCAGCCAGTCCTTCTGCGCCGCCTCGTGCGGGCCGGCGTAGTGTCGGACGGGGTCGCGGTCGCCGACGAGGAAGAGAGCGGGCTGGGCGATCTTCTGACCTTGCAGGAAGGCCGTCAGGCTCCAGTTGCGGTCCAGGCAGCGGTACCAGTCCAGCGGCCCCTTGAAGCCTGAGGCGGCGAAGGCGGCGACGTACTCGTCGAAATGCGCGGCGCTCATCCATGGCGGCAGGGTCGCCTGGTCGGAGATGCTGTCGAGCAGGCTGACGCCCTCGGGCATGAAGCCGGTCGACTGGTCCGTGTCGGCGGTGGCCCCGTCATAGGCCCAGAACATCTTGCGCAAGGCCGTGGCCGGATCGGCGTCCAGTTCGACGTGAGCCTCCGGCGACTGGAAGCGGTTGATGTAGAGGTCGCCCAGCCCGGCGCGCTTGGTGATCGCCGCCATGGCCGCGGTCGGCGGTCCCTTGGGCCGGCGCGGCAGGAACGGCACCGACAGGCCGGCCACGGCGCGGAACAGATCCGGCCGCATCAGGGCGCAATGCCAGGCGACCGCCGAACCCCAGTCATGGCCGACGACCACGGCCTGTTCCTCGCCCAGCGCCCGGACCAGATCGACCATGTCCCCGACCAGATGCAGGATGGTATGGTCCTCTGCATCGGCCGGTTTGTCGCTTCCGCCATAGCCGCGCATGTCGGGGGCGACGGCGTGGAAACCCGCTTCTGCCAAGGCTTGCACCTGCGCCCGCCAACTGATCCCCAGTTCGGGAAAGCCATGCAGCAGCAGGACCAGCGGGCCTGTTCCGGCCTCCAACACCTGTTGCGTCAGGCCGTCGGTGGCGATGCGGCGGGTCTGCATGGGTGGTCCTCCTGTAGAGCGCAGCCTGGCCCGCTTTTCGGCCTCTGGCGAGAGGGGCGAACGTTCCCGTTCCGTTTCGCGGCGGGGGGCGCTATGGATCGGGCGTGACCGACGTCTCCGCCCCTTCCATCGTCCAGTCTGCGGCTCCGGTCTGGGCCGAGCTGCCGCCTGCGCTGGCCACCCCGCCGGGCGCGGGCGCGGTGTGCGACGCGACGGGCGCCAGGAAGATCGGGCGCGGCGCGGCCGAGGGCGTCTTCCTCGGTGGCCCCGTCATGGTCGCCCACGCCAGCCTGACCGCCCGTCGTCTGGGTCTCAGCCCGCCGCCGCGTTCCACCGACATGCTGGACGTGCTGGAGCTCTACGCCTTCGTGCGCCCCGCCAAGTTCTGCGCACCCTCACCGTCGGGGCTGGCGCTCGCCCTTGGCCGCTCCGAGCCCAAGGGGGCCGAGGCTCAGGCCCAGGCTCTGCGCGACGCCGCCGCCGACCTGCTGAACGAAGTGACCGACCCGGCCTATCCGGGACGCGAGGACGCCTTCACCCTGGCCGCGACCCTGGACCGGGCGGGCTGGTCCTGGGGCGCGCGCGTGCTGGCCGCGCTTCAGGCGGGTCCCTTGCGCGACCGGCGCGAGCGCGGCACGGGTCTGGACGTCTGGTCCCGTCTTCAGGAGTGGGAGGACGAGGCCCCGCGCGGTGAGGCCGGGTCGGCTCCCGTCGATTCGGAAAGCGCCCGCATCCGTCTGGACAAGCTGCTTCAGGCCTCGGGCCTGGACGAGACCCGGCCCGCCCAGTCCGACTACGCCGCCGAGGCCGCCTACGCCTTTTCGCCCCGCAACGAGGAGGGCCGTCCGCGCGTCCTGCTGGCCGAGGCCGGCACCGGCACCGGCAAGACCCTGGGCTATCTGGCCCCCGCCAGCCTGTGGGCCGAGCGCAATGCGGGAGCGGCCTGGGTCTCGACCTATACCCGCGCCCTGCAACGTCAGATCGACCGCGAAAGCCGCGCCCTGTGGCCCGACGAGGCCGAGCGCCGCAAGAAGACGGTGGTGCGCAAGGGCCGCGAAAACTACCTCTGCCTGCTGAACCTGCAGGACATGATGCAGGCGGCGCAACTGGGCAACGGCGACCTGATCGGGATGGGGCTGGCCAGCCGCTGGGCCGCGCACAGCCGCGACGGCGACATGACCGGCGGCGACTATCCCGGCTGGCTGCCCGGCCTGTTCGCCGCCGCCCCCAGCCATCAGGCCAGCCCGGCCAATCTGGTCGACCGACGCGGCGAATGCGTCCACGCCGCCTGTCCGCATTACCGCCTCTGCTTCGTCGAAAAGACCATCCGCGCCAGCCGCCGCGCCGATCTGGTCGTGGCCAACCACGCCCTGGTCATGACCCAGGCCGCCTTTGACGGCGCCCGCTCGGCGCGCGGCCAGAAGCAGGACGGCGAGACGGCGGCGCTGAAACGCATCGTCTTCGACGAGGGCCACCACCTGTTCGACGCCGCCGACAGCGCCTTCTCCGCCGCCCTTTCGGGTCAGGAAGCCGCCGAGTTGCGCCGCTGGATACGCGGCCCCGAGGGACGCGGTCGGCGCGGGCGCGGGCTGGAACAGCGTCTGGGCGACCTGTGCGCCGACAACGAGGCCGCCGCCCAGGCGCTGAAGGACGCTATGATCGCCGCCGCCGCCCTGCCGGGCGAGGGCGTCTCGGGCCGCATTGCGCCGGCGTCCGGCGAGATCAATCCCATCGGCCCGATCGAGGCCTTCCTGGTCGCCGCCCTGGAACAGCTGCGCGCCCGCAGTCAGGAAACCGGCGGGACCGAGTTCGGGCTGGAGTGCGCCCTGCGTCCCGCCACCGAGCCGGTGCTGGAGGCCGCCCGCGCCGCCGCCCGCGCCATCGCCGCCGTCGAGGCGCCCCTGCTGGCCCTGTCGCGTCACCTCGAGGATATTCTGGACGAGGAAGCCGCCGAGCTGGACGGGGCCGCCCGCGCCCGTATCGAGGGCGCCCTGCGCGGCATGGACCGGCGTGCGCGCATGACCCTGCCGGGCTGGCGCTCCATGCTGGCGGCGCTGGAGGAGGGCGGCGACGAACCCGATCCCGATTTCGTCGACTGGCTGAGCGCCGAGGCCGCCTTCGGCCGCATCCACGACGTGGCCCTGCGCCGCCACTGGATCGACCCGACCGTGCCGCTGGAAGCCGCCGTCATCATGCCGGCCCACGGCGTGCTGATCACCTCCGCCACCCTGTCGGACCCGGCGGCCGAGGACCCGTTTTCTCTGGCCCGGATGCGCAGCGGCGCGGCCCGCCTGATCGAACCGGCGCGGACGCTGAAGGTGGACAGCCCCTTCGACTACGCCGCCAACAGCCGCATCATCGTCGTCAACGACCTGATGAAGGACGACCCGCGCCAGATCGCGGCGGCCATGCGCGAGCTGTTTCTGGCGGCGTGCGGCGGTGGCTTAGGGCTGTTCACCGCCATCCGCCGGTTGAAGACCGTCTATGAGCGGCTGGGGCCGGACCTCGCCAAGGCGGGCGTCCCCCTCTACGCCCAGCACGTCGATCCGTTGGAGGTCGGGGCGCTGGTCGACGTCTTCCGCGCCGAACAGGACAGCTGCTTGCTTGGCACTGACGCCGTGCGCGACGGGGTGGACGTGCCTGGGCGGTCTTTGCGCGTCCTGGCCTTCGACCGGGTGCCCTGGCCGCGTCCTGACCTGTTGCACAAGGCCCGGCGCGAGCGTTTCGGCGGCAAGGGTTACGACGACGCCCTGGCGCGCGGCCGCATCGCTCAGGCCTTCGGCCGTCTGATCCGCCGCGCCGACGACAAGGGGGTCTTCCTGATGCTGGACGCCGCCTGTCCGACGCGGCTGTTCGCGGGGTTGCCGCCTGGAACCGAGGTCCAGCGCATGGGCCTGGCCGAGGCGGTGGAGCTGACCAAGAGCTTTCTCAATCCAGAGATAAGCTGAAGCCGCTCTTCCTTCCGTCATCCTCCGGCGAGCGGAGCGAGACCGGGGGACCCAGCGGCGCCGAAGGCGATCTTTACTGCGAGGGCGGTGTTTCGCCCTCCGGGCGCCGCTGGGTCCCCCGGCCAGCGCCGCTGCGATGACGAAAGAGTGGTGCGGGGCTATGCATCGAAGCATGTCCAAGACCACCCCCGCCACCCTCGCCCTGACCCAGGCCGGCGTCGCCTTCGACCTCTTCCCCTACGCCTATGACCCCGATGCGCCGCGCGTCGGCTTGCAGGCGGCCGAGGCCCTCGGCTGGGCGCCGGAGCAGGTGTTCAAGACCCTGATGACCCTGGTGGACGCCAAGCCCGCCTGCGTTATCGTCCCTTCCGACTGCGAGGTCAGCATGAAGAAGTTGGCCGCGGCCCTCGGGGCCAAGTCAGCCCAGATGATGAAGCCCGCCGACGCCGAACGCCTGACCGGCTACAAGGTCGGCGGCGTCAGCCCCTTCGGCCAGAAGAAGGCTGTCCCGACCGTGATGGACGAGACGGCCATTCTGTTCGACCGCATCCTGATCAACGGCGGCCAGCGCGGCTTGCTGCTGGGCCTGGCTCCCGACGAAGCGGCGCGGGCGGCGAACGCCAAGATGGCCGATCTGACAGCCTAGCCTGAGTTCTACTCTTCGAACGTGACCACCACGCTGTCGGCCGAGCGCTCGGCCTCGCCGTGGAAGACCGCTTCGATATTGTTGCCGTCCGGGTCGAGCAGGAAGGCGGCGTAGTAGCCGGGGTGATAGGGCCGCTCGCCCGGCGCCCCGTTGTCGGTTCCGCCCGCCGCCAGTCCCGCTGTGTGGAAGGCCTCGACCATGGCCCGGTCCTTGGCCTGAAACGCCAGATGGCAGCGTCCGGTCGGTCGCCCCGCCGCCGCTATGCTGTCCACCGCCGAGACGAACAGCTCATCGGCCCAGAAGAAGCGTTCCGCCTCGCCGCCGATCGGCACGCCCAGCGCCTCCAGCACCGCGCCGTAGAAGCGGCGGCTGGCCTCCAGGTCGGGCGTCACCAGTTGCAGATGGTCGATCAGCCGACCGCGATGCAGCTGTTGCGTTTCCATGGTCTTCGTCTCCTGTCGAATTGCGATTCGAATGGATAACAGATTGGCCTGTTCCTGCTGCCAGGACGTGTCAGCAGCCTCCCGTCCTGCTAGACCGCGCCTATGACCGACGCTCACGCCAAGCCTGTCCGCCACAGCCGCAAGGGGCTGATCATCCCCTTCGCCATCGTCTTCGTCGGCCTGGCCCTGTGGACCGGCTGGTGGTTCGTCCTGACCCAGCAGGTCGAGAAGAAGCTGGAGGGCCGCATCGCCCGGCTGGAGCAATCCGGCTGGACCGTGAAGCACGCAGGCCTGTCCACGACCGGGTGGCCGCTGCGGGCGCGGGTGGCGATGAAGCACGTGGACGTCGTCGCCCCCTCGGGCCACGCGGTCGCCGCGCCCGAGATCGTGGCCGAGGCCAACGCCTATAACCCGACCAAATGGGTCATCGCCGCGCCGGACGGTCTGGTCCTGACACGCGGCGCCAAGGGCAAGGTGGCGGTGCGCGCCGAGATGATCCGCATGAGCCTGCACGGCCTGACCCAGCGCTGGCCCAATGTCGTGGTCGAACTGGCCAAGCCGGTCTTCACCGCCCTGCCGGAGGCTGAACCCTTTCCCCTGGCCAAGGCCGGGCTGATCCAGTTCTACATGCGGCCCCACCTGGCCGGCACGGATACGCCGACCGATGACGTCGATGTCCTGTTCCGTCTGGTGGACGGCGAAGGCCGCCCCGCGGGCCCGGTCGAGGGCCTGACCCAGTCGGGCAAGCTGAACGCCCAGGTCGAGGCCGTGATCGAGAAGGCCAGCGCGCTCAAGGGCGCCGACGCGCAAGGCCTGCTGTCGGCCTGGACCGCCGCCGGCGGCCGCTTCGTCGACATGAAGGGCCAGCTGGAGGCGGGCGAAAGCCGCACCTTCCTGTCCAGTCCGGCCCTGTCTGCCGACGACAAGGGGCGTCTGGAAGGCGAAGTCTTCCTGCGCGCCGAGAAGCCTCTGGCCGCCATCGTCGGTCTGGCCGGGGCTACTCAGGGCGGGGCGGTGGACCGCGCCGCCGCCGCGCGCGCCGCCGCCGCCACGCCCCAGGGCGGGACCGGCGATCAGGCTCAGGCCGTCGATCTGGTGCTGAACTTCAAGGGCGGGCGCACCTACCTCGGCCCCTTCGCCCTGGCCCCGGCGCCCCAGCTGTTCTGATGCTGGTCGAACCGCCCGAGGACGCCGAGCGTCTGGCCCTGGACCGCGCCCTGATCGCGGCGGTCCGCGCCCGCATCAACGCCGGACCGCGCGGTTCCGCCGACGCCGACGCCATCGCCCTGCGCGAGATTCTGCGTGATGTCCCCCTGTCCGAACGACCGGCCCTGCGCGCCGTCCTGGGCCGGATCGAGGCGGCGACAGGCCCGGCCCTGGCCACGTGCGGGCCGGTGTCCCAGGCCCTGGCCGCCGATCGCTGGGGCCTGATCGGCCGTCCGACCGCCGAGCCGGATCAGGCGCTGGCCACCGCGCGCCAGGGCGGCCGCGCCCTGATCGACCTCGGCGCCCGGCCCTGGTGGGCCAAGCTGCTGGCCCTGCCCATGCTCAAGGTCGTCGCCGCCCTGCCGGACGACGCCGCCGGTTCGCCCCGCGCCCTGCTGGTCTCGTCCGAGGCCACCGGCCCGACCGGCGACGACCGCACCTTCTGGGTCACAGACAGCCCCGCCTCCGACGCCCGTATCATCGCGGCGCTGGGCGAGGCGGGGCTGATCGCCGCGCTCCTGGCGGCGGGCGGCGGCTTGAAGCTGTTCGTCCTGACAGGCTATGTGCAGGCCGAGGACGGGCGGTTGACCAAGGCCCCCGGCCAGATGAGCGGCGTCATTGGCGCCGCCCCCGTTTACTGACCACGCTTTCGAGGATGACGCCCATGACCGACGCGATCAAAGCCGCGCCCGCCCCCAAGCCCGGCATCCTCGACATCGCCCCCTATGTGGGCGGTAAGGGTTCCATCGCCGGCTTTGCCGAGCCGATGAAGCTGTCCTCGAACGAGAACGCCCTGGGCGCCGGCGAGAAGGCGCGTGAGGCCTATGCCGCCGCCCTGAAGAACATCCACGTCTATCCCGACGGTCGCGCGGGCAAGCTGCGTGACGCCGTGGCCGCTCATCACGGCCTTGAGGGCGAGCGCCTGATCTTCGGCAACGGCTCGGACGAGGTCTTCGCCCTGCTGAACCAGACCTATCTGCAGCCCGGCGACAACATCGTCACCGGCCAGTACGGCTTCCTCGCCTACCGCATCTCGGCCATGGCCTGCAGCGCGGAGGTCAAGCTGGCGCCGGAGCCGAACATGAAGGCCGAGGTCGACGCCATCCTCGAACAAGTCGATGAGCGGACCCGGATCGTCTATGTCTCCAATCCGTCGAACCCGACCGGCAGCTGGAACTCGGGCGAGGAAATCCGTCGGCTGCACGCCGCCCTGCCGTCGCACATCATCCTGGTGGTCGATGAAGCCTATGCCGAGTTCGTGGTCGAGCCGGAGTGGGAGACCAGCTTCGGCCTGGCCCGCGACGCGTCCAACATCGTCGTCACACGCACCTTCTCCAAGATCCACGGCCTGGGCGGCCTGCGCATTGGCTTCGGCTACGCGCCGCTGGCGGTGGCCGAGGCCATCGACCGCATCCGTCTGCCCTTCAACGTCTCGGTGCCGGGCCTCGACGCCGCCACCGCCGCCCTGGCCGACGAAGCGCACCAGAAGGCCTCGCGCGACTTGGTGCTGGACTGGCGTCCGCGCCTGACCCAGGCCATCCGCGGCTTCGGCTTCGAGGTCTTCCCCTCGGCGGGCAACTTCGTCCTGATCCGCTTTGCGGACGAGAAACGCAACGCCGCCGCCGCCAACGACTATCTGAATTCCAAGGGCATTATCGTGCGCCCGGTCGGCGGCTACGGCCTGCCCGACTGCCTGCGCATCACCATCGGCACGGAAGATCAGAACCGCGCCGTGATCGACGCCCTCAGCGAGTTCGCCGCCAGCTGATCTGCGGCGACCTGACGCCGGGCCTCAGCGGCTCGGCGTCAGCAGGGCGGTGGACGCCGTCTCGATGCGGCTCTCCAGCTCGGCCATGAACTCGGCCCGCTTCAGGCCCGCCGGGATGGGCGGCAGGAACTCAAAGACGATGGTGCCGGGATAGCGGCGGAAGCCGTGCGCCGGCCAATGAACGCCGGAGTTGGTGGCGATGGGCCAGCAGGGGCTGTTCAGGTCGCGGTACAGGGCGGCGATGCCGGGCTTGTAGTCGGGAACCGCGCCGATCTCGCCGCGCGTGCCCTCGGGGAAGATCAGGATCTGGCGACCCTCGGCGTGACGGACGCGGGCCTGGCGCACCATGTCCTTCAGCGCCTTGGAATGGGCCGAACGGTCGACGGCTATCATCTTGGTCTTCCAGGCGAACCAGCCGAAGAAGGGCAGGATCATCAGCTCCTTCTTCATGATGAAGCAGGTGTCGTCGAGAAATGAGAAGGGGGCGATGACGTCCAGCATCCCCTGATGCTTGCAGGCCAAGAGGGCCGAGCCGGTGGGGCGATGCTCCAGCCCGCGCACCTCGACCTTGATCCCGGCGATCCAGCGCAGCCCGAACAGGACGAATTTCGACCAGGACTTGATGACCCAGACGGCGGCGCCGTGGGGCATCAGCAGGGCCGGCGACAGGCCGACGGCGAAGATCACCATCGACAGATAGAGCCAGGCGACAAAGATCAGGGAACGAAGGGTGGTCATTCAGGCGGCCTCTAGCGGGGTCTGCGGCGCCGATCGTTCCGGGTGATGGCCCCGCAGGCGGTGCATCCCCTCGCGGCCCAGCACGGCCAGGTACTTCATGTATTCCAGGGTCATCCGACGGGCGGTGACAGCCGCCCGCCACCAGCGGGTGTTGTCCAGCGACGGGGTCGAGACGGCATAGGGGGTCAGCTTGACGCCGGGGGCGGCGCCGCGAATCTCCAGCAGGCTGCGCGGCATATGATAGTCGGAGGTGACGACGATCAGGCTGTCATAGCCCTTGGACCGCGCCCAGGCGGCGATCTCCTGGGCGTTGCCGACCGTGTTCTCGGCCTCGAAACCCAGATCGACGCAGCAGTTGAACAGCTTGGTCGATCCCGGCGTCAGGGCGCGCAGTTCCTTGCGGCGGACCTCGCGGTTGACGCCCGAGATCAGCACCCGGCGCCCCTTGTCCAGTTCCAGCAGGCGGATGGCCGCGTTGACGCGCTCGGCCGAGGGGCCGGTCAGCGCCACGATGGCGTCGGCGCGCGCGGGCTCGGGCGCCGGCGTCAGGCCGCGCACGCGCTCGGCGAAGGCGAACAGCCCCACCAGCCACATCAGCGCCACCACGGCGATCAGCGTCATGAACTTCATGATGCCTAACTAGCCACGCGCGCCCAGCTTCGCCAGCGCCGTGAAGCGGGCGGCCAGCAGAGCGACGCCAAAAGCCAGCAGGGGACAGGCGATCAGGATCAACAGGTCGGAAAAGGCCAGCGGCAGCGCCGGGGTCAGCCCGCCTTCGCCGCCGATCAGCCGCAGCAGGCCTAGCAGCAGGGCGGCGAGTCCTGCCCCCATGGCCCCGGCCTGGGCCGCCAGCCCGCCGAAGCGCTGCTGGAAAAGGCCGGCGACATAGAAGTCCGAGGCGCCGTTCAGGCTCAGGGTCTCGATGACCGAGGCCTGCGCCGCCATGCCGGCGCGGGTGGCGTAGGCGATGACCGCCGCCGTGGCCGCCGCGATCAGCAGGAAGGCGGCGCCGGCAAGCGCCGTGATGACCCCCGCCGAGCGCTCGACCTCGCCGCGCCACAGGCTGTGGTCGTCGACCGTGGCGTCCAGCCCGGCCTCGGCCAGGGCGCGGCTCAGGGTCGGGGCGCTGGCCGGGTTCTTCGGGTCCAGCCGCACCGTGACCAGATAGGGCAGGGGCAGGTCAGGCAGGGCCGCTTCGCCGACCCAGGGCCGCAGCAGGGCCTCGGCGGCCTTGCGGTCCATGGCCTCGGCCTCGGCCACGCCTTTGACCCCGGCCAGGGTCTCGGCGGCGCGGGCGGCGGCGGTGGGGCCGGTCTCGTCCACGCGCGGGCGGACCTGGACCGTAGCCTCGGCCCGCAGCTGACGCGCCCAGCCGTGGGCGGCCCGGTCGGCGGCCACGGCCCCGACGGCGGTGATGGAGGCGAGGAAGCACAGCACGGCGATGACCACCATCAGCCAGCGCTCGCCGCCCGCTTCGCGCGACAGCAGGGCGGGGCCCCTGGAGAAGAGGGCGCGGATCATGCGGCGTCTCCCGTGGCCGCCATCTGGGTCAGCTGGCCGTTCTCCAGCCTCAGCACGGATGCGCCGACGCGCTCGGCCAGGGCCTCGTCGTGGCTGGCGATCAGGACGGTGGCGCCCAGCTTGTTCAGCGACTGGAACAGCCGCATCAGCTTCTCGCCCATGGCCCGGTCGACGCTGCCGGTCGGTTCGTCAGCCAGGATCAGGCGCGGGCGGGTGATGACGGCGCGGGCGATGGCCAGCCTCTGCTTCTCGCCGCCCGACAGAGCCGGGGGCAGGGCGTCCATTCGCTGGCCCAGACCGACCCAGCGCAGCATCTCGGCCACGTCGGCGGCGTGATCGGCGGTCTTGCCGCCCGCCAGGGTCAGGGGCAGGGCCGCGTTTTCAAAGGCGGTCAGGTGGTCCAGCAGGCGGAAATCCTGAAACACGACCCCCATCCGCCGCCGGAAGGCCGGCACGCCGCCGCGCGGCAGGTCGGTGACGTTGCGCCCGAACAGACTGATTCGCCCGGTCTGGGGGCGCTCGGCCAGGGTCAGCAGCCGCAAAAGCGAGGACTTGCCCGCGCCGGAGGGTCCGGTAAGGAAGTGGAAAGAGCCCTGCGTCAGACTAAGGTTAACGTCGCGCAGGACGCCGGGCCTGTCCGCATAGCCGAAACCCACGCCCCGCAGGCGGACGGTGTCGGGCGCGGAATCGGGGTCGGCGGCGCGTCGGGTCGAGTGTGGCATCAGATTTCGTATTGGACCGGGGCGTTGCGGGCGCCTCGACAGGAGGGGGCGTCGAGCCTCGCAGTCAGCCGACATGATACTGACCTGCCCCGCCTGCGCCACCAGCTATTTTGTCCCCGATGACGCAATCGGCCCGAACGGCCGTCGCGTGCGGTGCAAATCCTGCGGTCACGACTGGCGCGCGACGCTTGAGGACGAGCCGCTGGAGCTGTCCGCCGCCACCGAGGAACCCGTCGCCGAGCCCGGCTTCGGCAAGCGCGAGGACGCGCCTGAAAGTCTGGCCGAGACCCCCGCGCCCGAACTGCCGCGCGCCTTCCGCGCCAAGGCCGAGCAGCAGCGCAAAATGCGCCGCGCCGCCACGCAGGGCGCGGTCTGGGCCGGTCTGGCCGTGGTCTTCCTGAGCTTGCTGGGCGCCGCCTACGCCTTCCGCCTGCCCATCGTTCAGGCCTGGCCCCAGGCCGCCGCCGTCTACAAGCTGGTCGGCGCGCCGGTGAACCTGGCCGGGCTGGAGTTCGAGGCGGTCGGCGCCAAGATCGCCGCCCATGATCCGGGCAAGGTCGTGGTCTCCGGCGCCCTGCGCAACATTCGCGACAACGAGGTCGTGGCCCCGCCGGTGCGTGTCGCCCTGCTGGACGCCAAGGGCGGCGAGGTTGCGCATCGCATCGTGCGTCTCGAGGCCGCGCCTGTTCTGCCGGGCAAGGTGCTGGGTTTCGCGGTCATCATCCCCGACGCGGGCCATAAGGCGGCGGGCGTCGGCGTCGATTTTGTGATGGCGTCAAAAGACGAACCCCGCGCGGCGCCGGCCAAGGCTGCCGCAGCCAAGCCCGCGGCCCGCCGCCCGCCGCCCGCCGCCGAAGAGGGCCTGAGGCGCGACACGGCCCTGGATAAGACGCCGCGCGACGCGACCCCTCTCGACAGCAGCCCCGCCCAGGGGGTATCCGCCGGGCATGGCTGATCAAGACCCGGCGCCCGCCCCCACGGTTCTCCTGCCGCAATCCGAGATCGAGGCGATCGTCGCCGACCTCGCGCGGCGCATCGCCCCCGTCGTCGACGACGAGACGGTGGCCGCTGTCCTGCTGACCGGCGGGCTGTGGTTCGCCGCCGACCTGACCCGCGCCCTGTCGCGCGAGGGCCGAAACGTCCGCTTCGACGCCCTGTGGCTGGCCTCCTACGGCGACGAGACCACCAGCCGGGGCAAGATCGACGTCTATGCCCCCTATCAGCGCCCGATCGCGGGCAAGCGCGTCCTGATCCTCGACGACGTCTTCGACACCGGCCTGTCGCTGGCCGAGGCGGTGCGGATCACGAAAGAGGCCGGGGCGTCCGAAGTCCTGACCTGCGTCTTCGCCCGCAAGCCCTGGCCCAAGCCCCGCGCGCCCGAGCCGGATTTCGTCGGCTGGGAGGCCCCGAACCGCTTCCTGGTCGGCTACGGCCTCGACCACAAGGGCGGCCTGCGCGGCCTGCCGGACATCTGCGCGCTGGACTGAAGTGGCGAGTGTTTAGTGGCGAGTGGCGAAGTGAGCCGCTCTCAACCCAGCGTCTCGCCACTCGTCACTTGTCACTCGCCACTGGCGCAAGCCAATCCGCCATCGGCTCCCGCGCGAACATCTGCTCATAGGTCGGGCGCGGGCGGATGACCGCGCAGCGCTCGCCATCGACCAGGACCTCGGCGGCCAGGGGGCGGGTGTTGTATTCGCCGCTCATGACGGCGCCGTAAGCCCCCGCGCTCATGAAGACGACCAGATCACCGGCTTCGAGCGGCGGCAGGTCGCGGTCGCGGGCGAAGGTGTCGCCGGTCTCACAGACCGGACCGACCACGTCGTAGGGGCGGTCCTCACCTGTGCGCGGCCGCACAGGCTTCAGGTCGTGGAAGGCGTCGTAGAGGGCGGGACGCATCAGGTCGTTCATCGCCGCGTCCAGCACCAGGAAGCGCCGCCCATCAGTGCGCTCGTTGACCTGAATCACCCGGCTCAGCAGCACGCCCGCATTGGCGGCCATCAGACGACCCGGCTCGAACGCCGCCTCGACGCCCAAGCCGTCCAGCACCCGCGCGGCCATGGCCACATAGTCGGCGGGCGAGGCGGTTTCGGCCTCGCCATAGTAGGGCACGCCCAGGCCGCCGCCGAGGTCGAGCCGGGTGACGCTGTGGCCCTGCGCGCGCAGGGTCTCGGTCATGTCCCGCAGCACGCGGAAAGCATTTTCCAGCGGGGTCAGGTCGGTGATCTGGCTGCCGATGTGGCAGGCCAGGCCCACGGGGGTGACGTGGGGCGAGGCGGAGGCGCGGGCGTAGAGGCTGAGCGCCTCCTCGACCGGCACGCCGAACTTGTCGCCGGCGCCGCCGGTGGTGATCTTGGCGTGGCCGCCGGCGCCGATCTTGGGATTGACGCGGATGGCGATGGCCGGAGAGGCGGACTTCTCGGCGGCGATGAGGATCAGCCGTTCCAGTTCCGCCGAGGACTCGACGTTGATCTGGCGCACGCCGACGTCGATGGCGAAGGCCAGTTCGGCGTCGGTCTTGCCCACGCCGGAGAAGATGATGCGCTCGCCCGGAACGCCCGCCGCCAGGGCGCGACGGATCTCGCCCTCGGACACGGTGTCGGCGCCGCAGTCGAGCTTGGCCAGGGTCGCCAGCACCGACAGGTTGGAGTTGGCCTTGACCGCAAAGGCGATCAGGGCGTCGCCCAGCGCGGCCTTGTGGGCGTCGCAGGCGTCGCGCAGCAGGCCGTAGTGACGGCGCAAGGTGGCCGAGGAATAGACATAGGTCGGGGTCCCGACCTCCGCCGCCAGCGTCTCCAACGAGACGCCCTCGGCGTGCAGAACGCCGTCCTTCAGGTCGAAATAATGCACGGCGGGGCGTCCGGTCTGGAGAAGGAAGGGCCGATCAGAGCGCCGGCGGGCGACCGAACGGGTCCGAGGCGCCGCTGTCGATGGGCATCTGGCTGGGAGCGCGATTGACCGTTGCCGGTTCCGGCAGGGTCTTGGCGTTCCGGTCGCGCGGGGCGCGCTCGTTCTGGACGGCGCCGGGCGCCTCCAGATCGGCCATGCGGCCGCAGCCGGACAGCAGCAGGGCGGCGGCGCCGATAAGGATCAGGGTCTTGTTCACAGGCGGCTTCTCCAGTCGGCGATGCGGGCGCGGACCTGTTCCGGCGCCGTGCCGCCGAAGCTCTGGCGGCTGGCGCAGGAGGCTTCGGGCGTCAGGACTTCATACACGGCTTTGGTGATGCCGGAATCCAGAGCCTGCAATTCTTCCAGCGGCAGATCGCCCAGGCCGACGCCCAGCGCCTCGGCCCGCTTCACGGCGGCGCCGGTGACATGGTGCGCCTTGCGGAAGGGCAGGTTCAGTTCGCGCACCAGCCAGTCGGCCAGGTCAGTGGCGGTCGAGAAGCCGGCCCCGGCGGCGGCGGCCATGCGCGGGGTGTTGGGGATGATGGCGGCGACCATGGCGGTCATGGCCGTCAGGGCCAGATCCAGGGCGTCGAAGGCCTCGAACACCGGCGGCTTGTCCTCCTGCATATCCTTGGAATAGGCCAGCGGCAGGCCCTTCATCACCGTGGTCAGGGCGATCAGGGCGCCGTTGATGCGGCCCGTCTTGGCGCGCACCAGTTCGGCGGCGTCCGGGTTGCGCTTCTGCGGCATGATCGACGAGCCGGTGGTCAGGTCGTCGGGCAGGGCAGCGAAGCCGAACATCGGCGTCATCCAGACCACGATCTCCTCGGCCAGACGCGACAGGTGGCCCGCCGCGATCGAGGCGGCGGCCAGGCTTTCCAGCGCGAAGTCGCGGTCGGAGACGGCGTCCAGCGAGTTCGCCATTGGGCGGTCGAAGCCGAGCGCCGCCGCCGTCATGTGGCGGTCGATGGGGAAGGGTGATCCGGCCAGGGCCGCGGCGCCCAGGGGGTTCTCGTTCATGCGGGCGCGGGCGTCGGCGAAACGGCCGGCGTCGCGGCCGAACATCTCGACATAGGCCATCAGGTGGTGGCCGAAGGTGACGGGCTGGGCCGTCTGCAGATGGGTGAAGCCGGGCATCAGGTCGCCCGCGTGCTGCTCGGCCCGGTCCAGCAGGACGCCTTGCAGCGCCTTCAACTGTTCGACGGTGCGGTCGCAGGCGTCGCGCACCCACAGGCGGAAGTCCGTCGCCACCTGATCATTGCGGCTGCGCGCCGTGTGCAGACGCCCCGACGGCTCGCCGATCAGCTCCGACAGGCGGGCCTCGACGTTCATGTGGATGTCTTCATAGGCGTCGCGGAAGGGGAAGGACCCGTCCCGGATCTCGCCCTCGATCACGTCCAGCCCGCCCAGGATGGCCTCGGCGTCGGCGGCGGCGATGATGCCCTGCTGTGCCAGCATGCGGCAATGCGCCCGCGACCCGGCCAGGTCCTGCGCCCACAGGCGTTTGTCGACGCCGATGGAGACGTTGATGGCCTGCATGATGTCGGCGGGCTTGGCGCTGAAGCGTCCGCCCCATAGAGACTGACCTTGAGGGGTGTTGGAAGGCGTGTCGGACATGAGCGGCTCTAAACGGACTTTGGCGGGCGTGGCGACGGCTGTGCTGCTGATCGGCGCGATCGGCGGCGCGGCGATGCTATACGCCAATCGCGACGGCGGGGGCAAAGAGTCCGCGTCATCCTCGCTGGCGGTTTACGCCAGGGGCTCGCTGTCGAAGCTGCTGACGCCCGCCCCGACGCCCGCGCCCGACTATGTCTTCAAGGATGCCGAGGGCCGCGACGTCCGCTTTGCCGACTTCAAGGGCAAGGTGGCGGTGGTCAACCTGTGGGCCACCTGGTGCGCGCCCTGCAAGATCGAGATGCCGACCCTGGCGGCCTTGGCCGAGCACTATAAAGGGCGCGACGATTTCGCCGTCGTCACGATCAGCATGGACGTGGACAAGGCCGTGCCTGAGGCGCGCGCCTTCATCGCCGACCATGCGCCTCTGGCCTATTACGCCGATCCGAAATTCCAGCTGCCGTTCGAGTTTCCCGGCAAGGGGGCCATGCCCCAGACCATCCTGCTGGACCGCCGGGGCAATGTGCGCGCCGTCCTGACCGGCGAGGCGGACTGGGCCAGTGATGACGCGAAGGCGTTAGTGGACGCCCTGCTTGCAGAAGAGGGCCGCTAACGGTCGCGAGGCGGTCGCGGCCTACTTGAGCGGGCAGGCGGAAGGCTGAAAACACCCGTCATCCCGGCCGCAGCGTAGCGAAGAGCCGGGACCGCCCAGGACGCTGCGTCATCCCGTTGCGCTTCCTGCGGTCCCGGATAGCGGCTGCGCCGCTTCCGGGATGACGAGGGTCCTAGTTTTTCGCCGGAACCCGCGTGTCAGTGGACGGGTCTACCGCGCCGGGGCGGCCTTCGGCTGCGGCTTCGGCCTGATTGCCTTCCAGCTTGTCGGCGACCTTGCCGGCGCCTTCTTCGACCGCCTGAGCCGCCTTCATGGCGCCCGACTCGACGACTTCGCCCGTCTGGGCGGCGACATCGGCGGCCTTGTCGCCGGCGGCCTCGGCGTTGACCTCGGCCTTCTGTTGTTCGGCCTGGGTGCAGGCGCTGGTGCCCAGGGCCAGGATGGAAGCGGCGGCGATGCCCAAGGTACGAATGGAAAGCGTGCGGGTGCGCATGGGATGTCCCCCTTCTTGCGATAAACCTTGGCGGTAAACGCCGTCAGTCCCAGGGGGTTGCGTTTCCTAGTCCAGATCCACCGGCAGGGTCTGGCTGGCCAGCAGCCGCTCGGTCGTGGCCCAGTGGTCCGGGCCCTGACCCTCGACCCAGGTCTGCACCATGTCGCGGCCTAGGCCGTAGTTGATGATGTAGCTGCGATAGGTCTCGATGAAGCTGAGCCGCTGGGCCGCGCGGTCGCGGGCGATCAGATTGTATTTCTGCAGTTGGTCCAGCGCCGTCTCGCGGTCGATGCGCCCGGCCAGATAGGCGTCGGCCACGGTGTATTCGGCCCGGCCCAGCTCGCGCGTCAGGGCCAGAAGCTGGGTCTGGGCCTCGGCCGTCGCCGGGTCCAGTCCGGCCAGAGGATAGAGGACGCGCTTCTCGAAATCGGTGCGCTCATGGCCGGGGAAGGCCAGGTCGATGCCGTAGTTGGCGCTGCCCTCGGCGATGAAGGACATGGGGCTGAACAGGGGATAGACGCTCATCTCGACCCAGCCCTTCTGTTTCACAAAGGTCTGTTCCAGCAGGGCGTTATAGACGTGGTGGCCGGGATAGCCCTCGTGGCAGCCCAGATCGACGGCGCGGTCGATATAGATGGGCAGATCCGTGTTCACCTGGATCAGGCTGAAGGCGTTCCCCTTGTACCAGTTGTAGCCCGACCACGGCTTGTCGTTGACGAACTCCAGGGTGAAGGTCTCATGGGCGGGGAGGGTCATGCGCCGTTCGGTGCGCGCCTTGCACTCGTTGATGGCGGCCCGCATCACTGGCTCCAGCCGGTCCTTGGGAATGACGTAGCCGGCGCGGAACGCCGCGACGCGATCCGCCAGGGGCCCCTCGCCGGGGATCAGGGCGTCGATGCGCGCCAGCACCGGATCATAGGACGACAGGGGCCGCAGTTCCGGCCGTACGCCGAACTGGGCCTCGGCCTCGTCGGCGAAGCTCATCTTCTCGCCGCCCAGCATCCGCAGGCGCGCCGAGGCCGCCGAGACATGGGCCGACAGATAGGCGCGGCGTTGCAGACTCTGGGCGTCCAGGCCCGCCGTCGGCAAGGCGTCGAGCCGGCGCGTCAGGGCGGCGGCGCCCTCGGCCAGCTGGGGCAGGGCGCGCGGGCTGGCCTTGGCCGCCTCGGCCCATTCGGCCGGGCCGTAATAGGCGTCGACATAGCCCGGCTCGCGCTCGCCGATCTCCAGCGTCAGGGCGACATAGTCGCGCGCCACGGCGTCCAGGCTGTCCGCCGCCGGTTGCGGCGTGGTGGCGCAGGCGGTCAGCAGGCTGGCGCCCATCAGGGCGGCGATCGTCATATGGCGCATGGAAACTCCCTCTCTCCGGGACCGACGCTAGGCGTTCGCGCACGCGTCGCCAAGTCTGGCTCAAGAGAAGGCGTCGCCGCCGAGATTCAGGGATTGAGGCCGTCGAGCCCATGCTGTAAGCACCGCCGTCCGGCTCTAGAGCCGCAGACGCACCCGTAGCTCAGCTGGATAGAGTGCTGCCCTCCGAAGGCAGAGGTCACAGGTTCGAATCCTGTCGGGTGCGCCACTTCTTCACATACGTTTATCGCGCGCCATCTTGAGCGACGGCGATACCTTCCCAAAATAGCTTTCGAACAGATGGTCGGGCGCGCAGCGGGCGCGCGGGGTGATTGAGCGACGCCGAGTCATCTGCCCCGGAGCGAACATCAGCGGACCGGGATAAAGCGCCTTCGTCGCGTATCTTTCGCAAAACCCCCTTACTGCGCCCATGGCTTAGGCGCGGCGAAAATGTGGGAGGCGACCATGACCAACAGGCTGACGGGCAATCTTTTTGGGGCCAGCGCCATGGTGCTGGCGATGGCGATCAGCGGGGGCGTGCTGGCCCAGGACGCGGCGGCTCCGGTCGTGGCGGCGGCGGTGGAGACGACCTCGACCGGCGAGGCGAGCAGCGGCGTGATCGTGCTGGGCGCCGAGGCTCGTCATCATCGTCTGGTCTCGGCGGCCGGGCTGTCGGGGCTGGAGGTCTTTGACCTGACGGGCGCGCGCTTGGCTGCGGTTCCGGCGGGCGAGGCCGGCGGCCTGGATGTGCGCTACGGCTTCCCGATCAAGGGCCGGCCTGAGGCCCTGCTGGTCTCGACCGACAAGACCGACAACGCCCTGCGCTTCTTCGCCATGCGCAACGGCGCGCCGGTCGAGGTGGGTGCGCGCGCCGTGCCTCTGGGTTTCGCCGTCGAGGATGTCTGCCTGCTGCGCAACGCCAGCGACGGCGGCCTCTATGCCGTGGCCGTGGGCGACGGCGGCGAGATCGAACAGCTGCTGCTCTACGCCGATGCCGAGGGCAGGGTGGACGCGCGCTCGGCGCGCCGCATCAATCTGCCGTCCAAGGTCAAATACTGCGTCGCCGACGATGCGACGGGCCAGCTCTACGTCTCGCAGCAGGCGGTGGGCGTCTGGCGCTTCAACGGCGACCCGGAGGCCGATGCGGCCCCGGCCTTGGTCGACGCCGCCGGTCTGGGTCGCATCACCGAAGAGAGCGGGGCGCTGGCCCTTTATGACGGCGGCCAGGGCGCGCGGTATCTGATCGCGACCGACGCCTCCAGCGGACGGCTGTTCGTCTATGACCACGGCACCGACGACGCCTATCTGGGCGCCGCCAGCCTGACGGGACGCGGCGGCGCGGCGGTCAAGGAGCCGGGCGCGCTTCAGGTCGTCGGCGCGCCTCTGGCCGGGCTGCCCGCGGGCGCCTTGCTGGTGACGGATGAGGATGCGCCCGAGGGCGCCAACTACAAGCTGGTGTCGATCGCCGCCCTGACCGGGGCGTTGAACCTGTCGGCGGGCACGCCTCAGGACGCGCGCGCCGTCGCCGCGCCGCGCTTTCCCGCCGTCGTCGCCGTGGCGGAAACGGCCCCGGTCGGCAGTCCCGGCGACGCCGCCGACGACCCCGCCATCTGGGCCGATCAGAACAACCCGGCGAACAGCCTGATCATCGGCACGGACAAGAAGGCCGGGCTGAATCTCTACGACATGCAGGGTCGCGTCATCCAGCATCTGCCCGACGGCAAGATGAACAATGTCGACCTGCGCGAAGGCTTCGTGCTGGGCGGGCAGCCGGTGGTGCTGGTCACGGCCAGCGACCGGACCAACAAGGCCGTCGCCATCTATCGCCTGGATACCGAGGCGCGGCGCCTGATCAACATCGCCGACGGCGTCCAGCCGACGGGGCAGGGCGATCCCTACGGCCAATGCATGTATCGCTCGGCCCGCAGCGGCAAGACCTATGTCTTCATCAATGATTCAAACGGCGAGAAGCGCCAGTGGGAACTGGTCGATGCCGGAAACGGCAAGGTCCGCGCGGTCCGCGTCCGTGACTTCGCCTTCTCCAGCCAGGTCGAGGGCTGCGTCGCCGACGACGTCAGCGGCCTGCTGTTCGTGGCCGAGGAAGACGTCGGCCTGTGGCGTCTGTCGGCCGAACCGGACGGCGGATCGGCCATGACCATGGTCGCCCGCATCACCGAGAACCCGGCGCTGAAGGACGATATGGAGGGCGTCGGCCTCTATGATCTGGGCGACGGGCGCGGCTATCTGGTGGCTTCCAGCCAGGGCAATGACAGCTACGCCGTGTTCCGCCGCGAAGGCGACCAAGCCTATATGGGCTCCTTCATCGTCGTCGCCGACGGCGCGCGCGGCGTCGACGGCGTGTCCGAGACCGACGGGCTGGACGTGACCAGCCGCAACCTGGGCCCCGGCTTCGAGCACGGCGCCATGGTGGCGCAGGACGGCCGCAACGTCCTGCCGGGCGAGAACCAGAACTTCAAATACGTGCCGTGGACATCCATCGCCGAGGCTCTGGGGCTGGAGGTGCGGCGCTAGGTCTGACGGCGGCGCATCCAGCTCTGTCCCTCCGGCGGCTTCAGGCTGGGTTCCACGGGGTCGAAGTTCGACATCATCGTCATTTGACCCAGACGGCGCGGCGTCCGATGAAGGCCGGGTGAGCGATCCCCTTCTTCCCGTCCGACGTCTGCCCAAGGGGCGCTTGCCCGCGCCGCCGCCGGGTCGGGGGCGGATCGAGGGGTTTGCCGACATTCGGCTGAGCGTCGAACAGGCCGAGGCATCGTTGGAGGCGGCGGCGGATCGGCTGTCGCTGCCGCGTTCGGGCTGGTCGTCGGGGCGGTTCGACATGCTGGCGATTTCCGGCGGCGCGGCGGGCGGCGCCTATGGGGCGGGGGCTCTGGTCGGGCTGAGCGAGGCGGGGACGCGGCCCGAGTTCGCCCTGGTCACGGGGGTCAGCACCGGCGCCCTGATCGCGCCCTTCGCCTTTCTGGGCCCGGCCTGGGACGAGCGTCTGGCCGACGCCTATGTCGGGGGCCATGCCGCCGACCTGTTGAGCCTGCGTCGGCTGGCCTCCAGCTTCACCGGCGGGCTGTTCCGGGGCGAGGCTCTGGACGCCCTGATCCATCCCTTTGTCGATGAGGCCATGATCGACGCCGTGGCGGTCGAGCACGCGCGGGGGCGGCGGTTGCTGGTGGCGACGACGGACCTCGACAGCCAGCGCGCCTGCATCTGGGACATGGGGGCCATCGCCGCGCACGGCGGCGAGCGGGCCGTGGCCCTGTTTCGCGAGGTCCTGGCCGCCTCGGCCAGCCTGCCCGGCCTGTTCCCGCCGCGCCGTTTTCCGTGCGAGGTCGACGGCGAGCCTTTCGAGGAGATGCACGTCGACGGCGGCGTCGCCGCGCCCCTGTTCCTGATGCCCGAGGGCCTGTTGCGCTGGAACCGCCTGGGGCGGCGGCTGCACCGGGGGCGGGTGCATGTCCTGGTCAATACCGTGCTGGAGCCGGAGCCGCGCACCACGGCGCCCAATGTGGCGGCGGTGTTGACCCGCAGCTTCGACGCCATGCTGCGGTTCTCCTATCGCCAGGCCCTGGGCGTGGCGACGACCTTCTGCGCGGCGCAGGGCCTGTCCATCAGCGTCGCCTCCATCCCCGACGTCCCGGATCAGGGCGGCATGTTGAGCTTCGACACCGTCACGATGCAGCGGCTGTTCGACGCTGCGCGAGAGCGGGCGCGGGCGGGGGATCTGTGGCGCTCGCCCGTGGCTGAGCGGCAGGGGCTTCAGGGTCTGCTGGATCGGCTGCGGCCCAGAGGATAGGGGGCGGCTGAGGTCTTGCCTGACCCCGGCGTCGAGGCGCATGGAGGAGGCCTTCTCCCCAAGACGTTCCAAGGCCCCATCGTGTCCGAGATTGAACAAGCGCCCGTCCTCATGCCTGAAGGCCAGCCGGTCGGCCGCGTCATCGCCATGCCCGCCGACACCAACCCCGAGGGCGACATCTTCGGCGGCTGGCTGCTGGCCCAGATGGACCTGGCCGGCGCCACCCCGGCCTTCGAGCGCGCCAACGGCCGCTGCGCCACTGTGGCCCTGGACGGCATGGTCTTCCACCAGCCGGTCTCGGTCGGCGACGAGGTCTCGACCTACGCCAAGGTGATCCACACGGGGCGCACCTCGATCCGCGTCCACGTCGAGGTCTGGAAGCGCTCGCGCGGCGAGGCCGAGGCCCGCTCGGTGCGCGTGACCGAAGGCGTCTTCACCTATGTGGCCATCGACGCGGACCGCAAGCCGCGTCCGCTGCCCGCCGCCTGACGGTTCGCCCAAGACCAAGCGCCGCACTCGGTAATTCTTGACGTTCGAGGCTTCTCACCCTACCTGCGGGCCATGGCTATTCGTCGCATCCTGACCATCGATAACGCCGCCGACCTGGCGATCCTCAAGGCCGTCTCCCCGCCCGTGGAGGGCGGCGTGACCGACGAGCTGCGCGTCCTCATGGACGACATGCTGGAGACCATGTACGCCGCGCCGGGTATCGGCCTGGCCGCCGCCCAGATCGGCGAGCTGAAGCGCGTCGTGGTCATGGACCTGGGCGACAAGCCGGTCGAGGGCGCGTCGGAGGACCCCGAGGCCGAGGAGAGCGAGGACCTGCAACTGGCCCGTCGCAACCCGCGCTTCTTCGTCAACCCGGAGGTCATCTGGGCCTCGGACGAGATGTACGCCTACGAAGAGGGCTGCCTGTCGGTGCCCGACTATTACGACGCCGTCGAACGCCCGGCCCGCATCCGCGTGCGCTACATGGATTACGCTGGCCAGCAGATCGAGGAAGAGATCGAGGGTCTCTACGCTGTCTGCTTCCAGCACGAACTGGATCACCTGAACGGCGTCCTGTTCATCGACCACCTGTCGCGCCTGCGTCGTGAGCGGGCCGTCGCCAAGGTCAAGAAGAACGCAAGGCTCGCCGCCTGATGGCTCGCAAGACCACGATCATCGACCCGCGCGGCCGTCGCCGCCTGACCCGCAACCAGAAGGTCGGCGCGGCCAGCCTGGCCACCATCGTCGCCGTCGCCGCCGTCGGCGTGGTGGCGGGCCTGCTGCTGGACCGTCTACTCGATTTCGACGACGCCCTGGATGCGGGCGGCGAGTGGGACGAGGGCGGCGGCGTCTATACGCGCTGGATGTAATCCGCCCCAGGGTCTAAAGGCGTGGCCATGCGCCTAGCCTTCATGGGAACCCCCGACTTCGCCGTGCCGTCGCTGGCCGAGCTGATCGCCTCGGGACACGAGATCGTCGCCGTCTATTCGCAGCCGCCGCGCCCTAAGGGCCGGGGGCAGAAGCTGACGCCGTCGCCCGTTCACGCCTTCGCTGAGGCCATGGGCCTGCCGGTCTTCACGCCCGAGAGCATGAAGTCGCCGGAAGCCATCACTGACTTCCAGAGTCTCGACCTCGACGCTGCCTGCGTCGTCGCCTACGGCCAGATCCTCAAGCCGGAGGTGCTGGACGCGCCGCGTCTCGGCTGCTTCAACCTGCACGGCTCGCTGCTGCCGCGCTGGCGCGGGGCGGCCCCGATCCAGCGCGCCATCATGGCTGGCGACCGCCAGACCGGCGCCCAGATCATGCGGATGAGCGAGGGCCTGGACGAGGGCGCGATCATCCTGTCCGAGGTCATGGACATCCATCCCGACGACACGGCGGCCAGCCTTACCGAGCGCATGTCGCACCTCGGCGCCGCTCTGTGGCCGCGGGCGCTGGCCGCCATCGAGCGCGGCGGCTTCACCGAGACCGAACAGGTCGGCGAAGCGACCTACGCCAAGAAAATCACTCCGGCTGAGGCCCGCATCGACTGGACCCGCCCCGCCGCCGAGGTGGACGCCCACATTCGCGGCCTGTCGCCCTTCCCCGGCGCGTGGTTCGAGGTCGAGGCCGACGGCGAGCCGGTGCGCATCAAGGCCCTGATGTCGGCTCTGGCCGAGGGCGAAGGTTCGCCGGGTCAGGTGCTGGACGACGCCCTGACGGTGGCCTGCGGAACCGGCGCGGTGCGCCTGACCCGCGTGCAGCGGCCCGGCAAGGCGGCGCAATCCGCCGAGGAAATGCTGCGCGGTTTTCCGGTCGCAACCGGAACCGTGTTGGGCTGATGCCCCGCTATCGCTTCACGGTCGAGTACGACGGCTCGGCCTACAACGGCTTTCAGGCTCAGGCCGGCCAGCCGACGGTGCAGGGCGCGATCGAGACGGCGGTGACGGCCTTTACCGGCCAGACCGTGCGCATCGCCGCCGCCGGGCGCACCGACACCGGCGTCCACGCCACGGGCCAGACCTGTCACGTCGATTTGGACAAGGATTGGCCGGCGCGGACGGTGATGAACGCCCTCAACGCCCACCTGATGAAGGAGGCTGTGGCGGTGCTGGACTGCGCCCCGGTCAGCGACGACTGGCACGCCCGTTTCACCGCCAATGGGCGCAAATATCTGTACCGCATCCTCAACCGCCCGGGCCGCCCGGCGCTGGACCGGGGCCGGGTCTGGCACGTCAAGAAGCCGCTGGACGCCGAGGCCATGCACGCGGCGACGCAGAGCCTGATCGGGCTGCACGACTTCACCACCTTCCGCGACGCCCAGTGCCAGTCGGCCAGCCCGATCAAGACGCTGGACGTCGCCCGCGTCAGCCGGGTGGGCGAAGAGGTGCATCTGGTGTTCGAGGCGCGCAGCTTCCTGCACCGTCAGGTGCGCTCGATGGCCGGCAGTCTGGCCGAGGTCGGCCTGGGCCGTTGGGCCGTGGCTGATCTGGCGGACGCGCTCGCTGCGCAGGATCGCGCGCGCTGCGGCCCGGTGGCCCCGTCAGACGGGCTCTATCTGACGGGCGTCACCTATGAGGCCGAGGCCTAGTTCTAGCGTTTGAACAAACCGCCCAGGGCGTCGCCGATGCCGCCCGGCAGGTTGTTCATCAGGCCGCCGAGCAGGTCGTCGGCGCCCTCGGCCGAGCCGTTCGGCGTCAGGCGGTCGACGGCTTCCGGCAGCAGGCCCGCCAGGGTCTCGCTGGCCTGTTCCGGCGAAATGCCGAGCTTCTGTGCGAAGTCGGCGATGGGACCGGAGCCGAGCACCGCCACGATCTGTTCGGGCGAAATCCCGGCGTTGCCGCCCTTGCTGATCCACGAACCGACGACGTCGCCGAGGCCGTTCTGACCGAATTTCTCGGCCAGACCGGCGACGCCGCCCTGACCCTTGAGCAGGTCCGACAGGCCGCCGGCGGCGTCTCCGCCGAGGCCGCCCAACACGTTATCCAGCAGTCCCATGGTCATTCTCCGATTGAGGTCGGCAGTCTGAGGGACGGAGGCTACGCTTTTGTGGCGGGATCGCAAACGATCGCAAACCCCGCCGACACGACGGCCCTAGTTGCGGGCCGAGTTGGAGCTGGAGGTCACGGCCTGACCGGCGGCTTCCAGATCGCGGCCGACGCCGGCGACGGTGTTGCAGGCGGCGGTGGTCAGGGCGGCGGCGATGACGCCGAGGACGATGAGCTTGCGCATGGAGGTTTCCCCGAAATGACGATTGACGCTTCAACATGAAGCTTGACCATAAGGCGGCATGGCCAATTCATCCTTCAATCTGCTAACGGCGATCTTATGACGCAAGCTCTCGATACCGCCGCCCGCCGTCTGGTCGACACCCTGGTGATGAACGGGGTGGACAAGGTCTTCTGTGTGCCGGGCGAGAGCTATCTGGCCGTGCTCGACGCCCTGGCCGACGTGCGCGACAAGATCGAGGTCATCGTCTGCCGCCATGAGGCGGGCGCCGCCAACATGGCCGAGGCCTATGGCAAGCTGACGGGCAAGCCGGGCGTCTGCATGGTCACGCGCGGACCGGGCGCGACCCATGCCTCCATCGGCGTGCATACGGCGCATCAGGACTCCACGCCGATGATCCTGTTCGTCGGCCAGATCGCCCTGACCGACCGGGGACGGGGCGCCTTCCAGGAGGTCGACTACCGCGAGGTCTTCGGCGGCCTGGCCAAGTGGGCGACCGAGATCGAAAGCCCCGAACGCACCGTCGAGGTGGTCGAGCGCGCCTTCGCCACGGCCCTGCAAGGCCGCATGGGCCCGGTGGTCGTGGCCCTGCCCGAGAACATCCTGCACGATCACGGCGGCCCGGCTCCTGTGCGCCCGGTGGTCGCCGCCAAGGCTGCGCTGGACCCGGCCTTCGTCGAGCAGGTGAAGGCGCGTCTGGCCAAGGCCGAGCGCCCCATGCTGATCCTCGGCGGGTCGGGCTGGACCGACGCCGCCACCGACGCGATTTCCGGCTGGGCCGAGCGACTGGGCCTGCCCGTCGCCCTGTCCTTCCGCCGCAAGGATCTGATCCGCAACGACCATCCCGGCTATGCGGGCGACCTGGGCCTCGGCCCGAACCCGAAGCTGGTCGCGCGGGTCAAGGCGGCGGACCTGCTGCTGGTGATCGGCGCCCGCATGGGCGAGAATCCGACCCAGGGCTACACCCTGCTGGATCGCGCCAGGACGGCCGAGACCCTGATCCATATCCATCCGGGCGCCGAAGAACTGGGCCGCGTCTGGGCGCCGAGCCTGTCGGCGGCTTCGGACAATTCGCTGGCCGCCCTGGCTCTATCGGCCATCGAGCCGGGCCGCACATGGAGCGAGCAGGGCGCCGCCGCCCACGCCGACTTCATCGCCTTCTCCTCGCCCATCGAGGTCAAGAGCGCGGTCAACATGAGCGAGGTCATCGCCCATTTGGCGCAGGCCCTGCCCGAAGACGCCATTATCACCAACGGCGCAGGCAATTTCGCCGCCTGGCTGCACCGCTTCCATCGCCATCAGGCCCGTCGCACCCAGCTGGCCCCGACCTCGGGCGCCATGGGCTACGGCTATCCGGCGGCGCTGGGGGCCAAGGTCGTCGATCCGTCGCGCGAAGTGGTCTGCATCGCCGGCGACGGCGACTTCATGATGAGCGCCAATGAGATGGCCACCGCCGCCCAGTACGGGCTCGGCGTCATCGTCGTGGTCGTGGACAACGGGACCTTCGGCACCATCCGAATGCACCAGGAGCGGGACTACCCGACCCGCATCAGCGCCACCGAGCTGAAGAACCCCGACTTCGTCAAATACGCCGAGGCCTTCGACGCCTTCGCCGTGCGTTGCGAGAAGACCGAGGACTTCCCGGCGGCGCTTGCGGCGGCGCGTGAAGCGGCGGCGGACGGGCGTCCGGCCCTGATTCACCTGATCACCGACGCCGAGCAGATCGCGCCGGGCCGGACCATCACGGACCTGCGCGGGCAGTAGGCCTTGACCCTCTCCCGACGGGAGAGGGCTTGAGCCTCCGAGAGCGAAGCGATCGGCAAGGCAAAAGGGTGAGGGGCTGTGCTGACAGTCGGCGTCAGCCGCGGCGCGGCGGCTTGCGCCGAAGGAAGCCTGCGACCCTCATCCGACCCTTCGGGCCACCTTCTCCCATCGGGAGAAGGATTGCGTCAGCGGCTTGCGCCTGACGCCGCCGCGGGGAACAGTGCCGCCTCGCAGTTCCGAGGGGGTTTCATGCGTCGTTTTCTGATCTCGTCCGCCGCCGTTCTGGCGCTTTGCGCCGCCGCGCCCGCCGTCCTGGCCCAGACCGCCGCGCCGGCCGCGGCGCCCGCTGAGGCCCAGAGCGAGGATGCGCGCCTCAACGCCTTCTTCGAACAGGCCTTCCAGGAACGGATCGCGCTGAGCCCGCAGCAGATGACCTCGCTGGGCCTCAAGACTGACTACGACAAGCTGGACGACGTCTCCGACGCGGCTTCGGCCCGCTCGCTGGCTCTGCAAGAGGCGCAACTGGCGCGCATGAAGGCCGAGTTCGATCCGGCCAAGCTCAGCACGCAGAGCAGGCTGTCGTGGCGGCTGTTCGAATACGGGGTGCAGCAGGCGCGCCTGTCGAATCAATGGCGCGACTGGAGCTTCCAGTTCGCGGCCAACGGCAATCCGACCACCAGCCTGCCCGTCTTCCTGATCAACAACCATCGCATCGGCAGCGTCTCGGACGCCGAGGCCTATGTCTCGCGCATCGGCGAAGCGGAACGCTACATGGGTCAGGTAGCCACGACGCTGAAGGCCCGCGCCGCCGAGGGCGTGGTCTCGCCCCGCTTCGTCTTCGAGCCGTCCATCGAGAACACCCGCGCGGTGATTACGGGCGCGCCCTTCGACAACGACGCCGACAACCCGGTCTGGGCCGACGTCCAGAAGAAGGTCGCCGCGCTCGACGCCGACCAGGCGACCAAGGACCGGCTTCTGGCCTCGGCCCGCGCGGCCCTGACCGGCCCCTACAAGCGCGGCTTCGACACGGTGCTGACGGCCCTGGCCGAGGTCCAGCCGCTGGCCGACAGCGACGCGGGCGTCTGGCGGTTGCCGAACGGCGAGGCCTATTACAACGCTCGCCTTCAGCTCTCGACCACGACCGATCTGACCGCCGACCAGATCCACCAGATCGGTCTGGACGAGGTCGCCCGCATCCAGCGCGACATGGAAGCCATCAAGACGCAGGTCGGCTTCGAGGGTTCGCTGCAGGACTTCTTCGTCTTCCTGAAGACCGATCGGCGCTTCCAGTATCCGAACACGGCGGAGGGCAAGGAGCAGTATCTGACCGACGCTCGCGCCTTCGTCGCCCAGGTCATGGCGGTGTCGCCGCAGTGGTTCTCCAACCTGCCCAAGGCGGCGCTGGAGGTGAGGGCGGTCGAGCCCTTCCGCGAGGCCACGGCCTCGATCGCCTTCTACAACTCGCCGGCGCCGGACGGCTCGCGACCGGGCATCTACTACGTCAACCTGTCGGACATGACCCAGGTGCTGAAGCCCCAGATCGAGGGCATCAGCTATCACGAGGGCGCGCCGGGGCATCACTTCCAGATCGCCTACGCCCAGGAGATCGAGGGCCTGCCGCGCTTCCGCCGCTTCGGCGGCTACGGCGCCTACGCCGAGGGCTGGGGCCTCTACGCCGAGCAGCTGGGCAAGGAGATGGGCTTCTATCAGGACCCCTATTCCGACTTCGGCCGCCTCTCGACCGAGCTGTGGCGCGCGGTGCGTCTGGTCACCGACACCGGCCTGCACGCCAAGCGCTGGAGCCGCGAACAGGCGATGGACTATTTCCGCCAGAACTCCCTGCTGTCGGAGCGTGACATCCAGAAAGAGGTCGAGCGCTACATCACCAACCCCGGCCAGGCGACCAGCTACAAGATCGGCGAGCTGAAGATCAAGGAACTGCGCGCCAAGGCCGAGACGACCCTGGGCGACAAGTTCGACATCAAGGACTTCCACGCCGTGGTCCTCGGCTCCGGTTCCGTGCCGCTCGACGTCCTGGTCGATCAGGTCGACGCCTGGATCGCGACGGGCGGCGGTGCGCCGAACTAAAAGCTCAGTCGCTGTTCCCTCTCCCGATGGGAGAGGGATTGAGCCTCGGAGAGCCGAAGGCGATCCGCCAAGGCGAAAGGGTGAGGGTTCGCGGATGCCGTCGGCGAAAGCCGTCGTGTCGCCGTTCGAGAGCTAAGCCGCCCGCAGTGATACGGCTCACGCCGACTGAAGGGCCGAGCCCCTCACCCTTTCGCCTGTTCCAATCGCTTCGCTCGTGGAGGCTCAAGCCCTCTCCCGCCGGGAGAGGGAGGGCGGCCATTGCAGTCAGAGTCGGATTTTTCCGACTTTCTGGTGTATGAGCCGCCGCCATGCCCTTTACCGCCACCGTCCTGACCATGTTCCCCGAGGCCTTTCCCGGTCCGCTCGGCGTGTCGCTGATCGGCACCGCCTGGCGCGAGAAGGGGCTGTGGGATTTGCAGACGCTGGACATTCGGGCCTTTTCCGAAGATAAGCGCGGCTTCCTGGACGACACCCCCGCGGGTGGCGGTCCCGGTCAGGTGCTTAAAGCGGACGTGGTGGCCCGGGCTTTAGATAGTCTGGAAGGGCCGCCTCGGCCGCTTTTGTACATGAGCGCACGCGGTCGACCCCTGACGCAGGCGCGAGTGAAGGAATGGGCCAAGGCCGACGGAATCGTCGTGCTTTGCGGTCGTTTCGAGGGGGTGGACCAGCGGGTGCTAGACGCGCGCGGGTTCGAGGAGGTCTCCGTCGGAGACGCGGTGCTCGCCGGCGGCGAGGCTGCGGCCATGGTGGCGATCGAGGCGTGCGTACGACTGATCCCCGGGGTGCTTGGCGCGGCAGACAGCCTGTCGTCCGAGAGCTTCGAGGATGGTCTTCTGGAACACCCGCAGTACACGCGACCGCGGACGTTCGAGGGGCATGACATTCCCGAGGTGCTGCTGTCGGGCGATCACAAGAAGATCGCGCAATGGCGAGAGGCGCAGCGGGAGGTGACGACGCAGGAACGGCGCCCGGACCTCTGGGCGGCGCATCTCGCAAAGACGATCGCGGAGCCTGGCTCCGCCAAATCAAAGGCAAAGGGCGCTAAAGCCCGAGGAGAATAGACATGAACATTGTTCAGCAGATCGCTGCCGAAGAAAAAGCCCGCCTGCTCGAAGGCAAGACCATCCCCAACTTCCAGCCGGGCGACACCCTGCGCGTCTTCGTGAAGATCAAGGAAGGCGAGCGCGAACGTATCCAGGCGTTTGAAGGCGTCTGCATCGCCCGCGACAGCGGCGGCATCAACGAGACCTTCACGGTCCGCAAGATTTCCTTCGGTGAAGGCGTGGAGCGTCGCTTCCCGATCCTGTCGCCGAACATCGAGTCCATCGAAGTGAAGCGTCGCGGCGTCGTCCGTCGCGCCAAGCTGTATTACCTGCGCGACCGTCGCGGTAAGTCGGCCCGTATCGCCGAGCGCCAGACGGTTCGTCCGGCCAAGGGCGTGGCTGTTCCGGTCACGGGTTCGGACGACAAGGGCGACGAGGCTTAGTCTTAAGCCCCCGCTCTACGCTGAAAAGATCGAGGCCCCGGCGGAAACGCCGGGGCCTTTTGTCATTCTTGGTGCGCTATCGCGCTCGACGCGGTCGAGCGCTGCTTGAGCGCGACTTTCTCCCTCCCACTTGGGGGAGGGTGGCTGACGCGCAGCGTCAGACGGGTGGGGGCGGCCAGGCTATTCAAGCGCCGCGTTCCGTATCACCGCCCCCTCCCCACCCGGTCGCTACGCGACCACCCTCCCATGAAGGGGAGGGAGAGCTCCGGCTAATGCGGATGCAGCGGATTGTCGGCGTCGTGCTGGCCTTCGAGGCTGCGTCGCAGGACGTGCATCTCGTCGTGACCGGCTTTGACGGCGGCGTGGGCGCGGCGGATCGTCTCGCGCGTCGTGGCTGACAGGCTGTCGTCGTCCAGGGCGCGGTCGAACCGGGCCTGCAGGTGGGCCTCGCCGCGTTCGACCGAACCGACGACCGAGGCCTCGTCCCGCATCAGGGCGTGCTTGATGTCCATGAAGGCGCGGTGCGCCTTGGCCAGGATGGAGCCCTCGTCCTCCGGGTGGCCGCCCATGCCGCGCACCGTGTCCTGCAGTTCGGTGGCGATGCGGCGCCGTTCGACGCTGCGGCTCAGAAAGAGGTCGCGATAACGCATCTCCTCGGTCTCGGCCGCCGCCTCGGCATAGCCGTCGGCGCTGTCGATCAGGCCTTCAGCGAGGCCGTTCAGAACCTTGATGTCGTGGCTATTGGGGCTGCTCACCAGAAACCTCCGTGGCTGACGCAGGTAAAACCCGCGCCCCCGGCGAAGGTTGCCGCGTTATAACTTCGTCCGCAGCGACCACAGTTCCGGGAAGCAGCGGCGCTTCAGCGTCTCGACCAGGTAGCCGACGCCGTCCGTGCCGCCCGTGCCCTGACGACGGCCGATGATGCGCTCGACCGTGACGACGTGCTTGTGGCGCCAGGTCAGCAGGGCGTCGTCCAGATCGACCAGCTTCTCGGCCAGTTGATACAACGGCCACCAGCGCTCAGTGTCGCGGTAAACCTCCAGCCAGGCGGCCTCGACGCCCTCGGACGGCTCATAGGTCTGGCTGACGTCGCGGTTCAGCACCTCGGCGGGGACGGGCAGGCCGGCCTTGGAAAGTTGCAACAGGGCGTCGTCGTAGAGGCTGGGGGCTTCCATGGCGGCCAGCAGGGCCGCATGGGCCTCGGGCCGCTCGACGTGGAAGCGCAGGAAGCGCGGGTCCTTGAGGCCCAGCATGGTCTCCAGACGGCGGAACTGGTCGCTCTGGAAGCCCGAGCTGGCGCCCAGGTCGCCCCGGAACTTCAGGTAGTCCGAAGGCGTCATGGTGGCCAGGATGTCCCAGCTCTGGGTCATCACGGCCTGGATGCGGCTGACGCGGGCCAGGCTCTTGTAGGCGGGCACCAGATCACCGGCGCGGATCAGGCTCTGGGCCAGGGCCATCTCGTGCAGGATCTGCTTGAGCCACAGTTCCTTGGTTTGATGGATGATGACGAACAGCATTTCGTCATGCTGGTCCGAGCGGGGATGCTGGGCGCTCAGCAGGTCGTCGAGCGACAGGTAGCCGGCGTAGGTGATGCCGCCCGGCTCGTGCTTCGCCGTTTCGATCGCGTGAGCGCGAATGTCGTTCTTTGCGTCGGTCATCCGTCACCTATCGCCGGATCAGGCCGCAAGGGCCAGCCCGGAGGCGGCGGAAAAATCAGTTGGCGGCGCGAGGCTCGTTTGCGGCGGCGGCGGCCATCTGACGGCCGCTGTCGAAGGCGTCGCGGGCGCCTTTGTAGACGAAGCCGTAGGTCGGATAGACCGTGGTGCCCAGGGCGTTGATGGGGTTGTACCAGACCTTGACCCGGCTCCAGTCGCCCGAGGGGGAGACGTCGACGACCGTGACGTTCTCCTCGACCTTGCCGCGGCTGCCGCCCCAGTTGGCGTGGGTCACGCGGATGACGCGGTCGGTCAGGATGTCGGAAACGACGGCGACGTGACCCTTGTCCATGCGGCCATTGGGCTGGAACACCAGCACCGAGCCGGTTTCCGGGGCGCGGCCGGTGCGGAACTTGTCCACCGCCTGACGCCACCAGGTCCAGGCGTCGCCGAAAATGTTGATGCCCGAGAACATGCGCGCGAAGGTCACGCACTGCCAATAGGGATCATCGGCCTTGGCCGGCGCGGGGCCGATCGCAAAGAAACCAAGGGTCGCCGCAACCGCGGCGGCTGTGAGCCGTTTCATCATCTGGCGTGCTCCCGACTAAAACGCGGACCAAGCCTTAGACGATAGTGTCCGAAGGTTGAAGAACCGTTTCCGACTGTTTCGCCGTGTGATCCACAGGCGCGCGTCGTCGGTCGGCCATCCCGCGCAACGCCTGTCGGGCCGGGCGTTCGATCAGGTGATAGGTGGCGGCGGCGGCGGCGATCAGACCCAGAATGATCCCCAACCACACGAGAACGTGAAGTCGCTTGTCCTCCGCTCCGGTCGCCCGCGCGGCCAGATTGACCGCCAGAATCTGCCACGGCGCGCAGACCATATAGACCGAATAGCTGATCTCGCCGAGATAGACGGCGGGTCTGGAGCTCAGCCAGCCGGCGCGATCATGCGGTATCGAGGCCAGGGCCAGGATCAGCAGACCGGCGGCCAGCACCGTGACGGCGTCCCAGGCCAGGACCGAGGCCGAGCCCACCATGACGACGGCGGCGCTCAGCGCCAGCAGCCCGGCGCGGGGCAGGGGCGCGCGGCGATAGACCAGGTAGAGGGCGCAGCCGTAGGCGAAGCAGGGGACGATGCGCAGCGCGCCCCAGCGGAAGGTGGCCTCAGTCAGGGGGAAGCCCGCCAGACGCTCGAACGCCGCGTACAGGCCCATCAGGAAGACCGCCGCGCCCGCCGTCGCGACCCAGGGGCGCTTCCTCAGCGGCCAGGCCGCCAGGGCGAACAGGGGGAAGGCCAGATAGGCGAACCATTCCGCCGAGATCGACCAGGACGGATGGTTCCAGCCCGCCTCGCCGGCCAGGCCCCAGGCGTGCAGCATCAGCAGGTGGGCGGGCAGGGTCTTCCAGCTCAGCACGCTGTCGTCGATGCTCATGCCCACGGCCACCGCGCCCAGCCCCAGGGCCATGACGCCTAGCAGGGTGAAGAGGTGCAGCGGATAGACCCGCGCGATCCGCGCCCAGAGGAAGCCGCGATAGGAGAAGCGCTTTTCCGCGAAGGCGTGCAGATAGACGTGGCTGAGGATGAAGCCCGACAGGACGAAAAACAGCTCGACGCCCAGATAACCCTTGGCCGCCAGGTTGGGCAGGAAGCCGACGTCGAGGTTGGGCCAGAAGGTGTAGAACACCACCCATAGCGCCGCCATGAACCGCAGAGCGGTCAGCGGGCGAAGATCGACAGGCGTCGGGGTCATGCGGCCACCATGGGATAGCGCCGCTTTGGGAAGCGTCAAGCGGCCTGGGGCTTCAGCAGCAAGACCGGCGCCAAGATCCCTTTCTTTCGCTCATCCCGGCGAAGGCCAGGATGAGCGGGGGAAAAGCGGGCTACTCGACCCGCCCGCTTTCGCCCGCCTTTTCGATCGCCGCGCTGGCGGCGGCGCAGCCGGTCAGGCTTTCGCCGCCGATCTCGACCTTGGCGGTCAGGGGATAGGTGCGGTCGCTCATGCCGTCCGAGCAGTCGGTGGCGGTCAGGGTCACGACCAGCGGGGCCTTGGCCTCGGTTTCCGTGGTCCAGACCGCGACCGTGCCTTGCAGCGCCGGGCCGGGGTTGGCGGCCTTCTGCTCGGGGCGGTCGATGCCGGAATAGGTCAGGCCGGCGGGCGTGATCTCCACGGCCCAGAAGGGTTCGGTTCCCAGCACGCGCAGAGGTTGGTCCAGGTCGACCGCGGCCAGGGTGCGGGCCTCGGCGGCGGCGGCGGGCGCCTTTTCCGCCGTCGGCTGCGAACAGGCCGTGAGAGCGGCGAGGGCGGTCGCGGCGGCGATAAGAGAGGCGAGGCGCATGGCGGGCTCCGTTTCAGGTCGAGGATCAGGAACCGCAGGCGCGATCCTGGGTCAAGGGGAGGCGCCAAACGCCTCGCGCTGGGTTATGGTCCCGGACATGACGAATCGCGTCGCCGCCCCTTCCGTTCCATTGACCGCCTGCGAGTTCTTCGCGGGGGGCGGTCTAGCGGGCCTGGGCCTGTCCAGAGGCCTCGCCGGGTTCGACACCATCTTCGCCAACGACATCGACCCGATGAAGGCTCGCGCCTTTCGCGCCAACCACGCGGGGACGCGATTGGCCGAGGGCGACGTCTGGGATCTGACCCCTGCCGACATCCCCGGAACGCCGGACCTGTGCTGGGCATCCTCGCCCTGTCAGGACGTCAGTCTGGCGGGCGCGCGCGGCGGGCTGAAGGCCGTGCGTTCAGGCGCCTTCTGGGGCTTCTGGAAGCTGATGCAGGGGCTGGACCTTGAGGGCCGTGCGCCCCGCATCATCGTCATCGAAAACGTCACGGGCCTGCTGACCTCGGGCGAGGGGGCGGATTTCGAGGCCGTCTGCGCCGCCATGGTCGAGGCTGGATACCGCGTCGGGGCGCTGGAGATGGACGCCGCCCTGTGGCTGCCCCAGTCGCGACCGCGCCTGTTCGTGGTCGCCATGCGCGGGGTCGAGGGGCCGAGGGCGGCCGCGCCGAGCGCTCCGTTCCACACGCCCCGCCTGATCGCCGCCCACGCCCGCCTGTCGGACGCGGTTCAGGCGAACTGGGCCTGGTGGGCGCTGACGCCGCCGCCGCGCCGCAATCTGGATTTGTCCACGGTGCTGGAAGCCAGGGTTCCGGTCTTCACACAGGCGCAGACCAAGACCCTGCTGGCCATGCTGTCGCCGCTGCACCGGGCGCGGCTGGATGCAGTCCTGGCCTCGGGCGAGCGCCGCGTGGGCGCCGCCTTCCGCCGGGTGCGCACCCTGGACGGGGTCAAGCATCAGCGGCTGGAACTGCGCTTCGACGGGCTGGCGGGCTGTCTGCGCACGCCGTCCGGCGGCTCGTCGCGGCAATATGTGCTGATCTGCGACAAGGGCCGGGCGAAAATGCGCCGCCTGACCGGGCGCGAGGCGGCGCGGCTGATGGGCGTCTCGGACGACTACGCCCTGCCGACCAGCGAAAGCGCGGCCTTGAAGCTGATGGGGGATGCGGTCGCCGTGCCGGTGGTCGAGGCCCTGACCCGGCAGTTGTTCGAGCCAGCGTTGGGCGTCGAAGCAGATGGGGCGGTCGCCGCCTAGTATTGAAGGTCGTCGTCTTCGGCTTCGTCGCGGCCCGGGTCCAGATGGTTGTCCACCTGATCGTCCCAGCCTTCGCGATCAGAGCGAAACGCAAGGCTCATCAACAGCCAGGCCAGGCCGACGGTGCACAGCACGCCCAGGCCCATGGCGATCCAGCCGTGGATGGACATGGGTCCGCCGCCGATCAGTCGCCAGTACCCGGCCAGACCGAGGGTGGCGACTGCGGCGATGACGACCGCCAGGCCGAGGGCCAGCAGGAAGCGTCCTGCCCGACCTTCGACCCGGGGCGTCTTCATCACGTCAGATCAGCGCTGGACCCACTGGCCCGCGGCGTTCTTGTACCACTGGCCCGAGCTGATGCGCGGCAGCAGCTGGGTTTCGAACATCCGGGCGCCGGCCACTTCGGCCGTGGTGCCGGCGTTGGCGGCGCTGCGGGCATAGGCCTGACGACGACCGGCGTTGGTGGCGGCGACAGCGGCCTGGGTGTCCGGTTGGACCGAGGTGCGGACGCCGAGGTAGCCGTCGGCTTGCTCGCCGACAGCGCCGGCGGCCTTGGCCTGGTCGACCAGGGCCTTTTGCGAGGCGGTCTGGGCCACGGCGGCGCCGGCGGCGACACCCAGAGCGGCGACAGCGGCGACGGCGACGAAGAGTTTACGATGGTTCATGTTCAGCCCCTTTCTTGAACGGTCAGAACAGGTTGGGATTTTCGCGCAGGAGGTTCTGCAGTTCCTGGTCGAGCTTGATGCGGATGTCGGCGTCCAGCTTGGCGTTGATCTGCAGCGGCTCGCTGAATTTGATGTTCACTGTCGGCGTGCACGCTGCGACGCCGACGGCGGCGAGGCCGAGCAGGCCGATCTGACGCTTGCTGATCATGGGGCCGAACTCCGAAGGCGGCGGTTGAGGTCGTGACGATCTAACGCCGTCGCGGGTGAATGGGTTCTGAACAAAGCGGCGCCGTATCTCAAGGGGCGATGATTTCGGGGGCGACTTTGGGCGTTTCGCCGCGACGCGCATATTCCAGCAGGTCGGACACGATCTGGTTGGCGTTCCAAGTGGTGTCCAGCGTCAGGTCGATGGGCGTGTCCGACGGCAGGGGCAGCTTCTTCTTGAGGAAGTCGCGGCGGATCAGCTCGATCCAGCTCAGCCGCAGTTGCTGGCGTTCCGGCGGGTCGTGGCGGCCATGGATATGGAAGCGCACGCCCAGGCGCCCGCCGTCCAGACTGTCGACCTCGGCGCTCAGGTCGCTGATCGCCAGGTCCTGCATGGCCTGATAGGCCAGATCCTGCATGGTGTTGGGCGGCAGGGGCGCTTCGCCTTCGACCGCAGCCGCGCCAGCGTCCAGATCGTCGAAAACCTCGGGCTGGATCGACAGACGACCGGGGCGCACGGCGTTCAGGACGCCGCCCGAGATGCGCCAGCCAACGTCCTGGGCGTAGGTAAAGGGCAGGCGGCCCGAAACGATGGCGTCCAGTTGGGCCTTGTCCTGCAGGTTGGCGCTCTTCATCAGCTCGTTCAGCTGAATCTGGTCGACCAGGATCACTCCGCCCCATGCCTCGCCCGGCGTCAGGGGGACCTTGATGGGTTCGATGCTGATGCGGCCGCCCGCCGCCTCGATCTTGCCGCCCGCCAGGCTGAGGAACTTCTCGTCCAGGGCGAAGCGCAGCTCCAGATCGGTCAGGGGCGTGACGGTTTCCAGCCGGTTGATGGTCAGCACCTGATCGGGGGCCGTGATCAGCGGGGTCAGGCTGGTGAACTCGATCCGGCCCTTCAGCCCCTGCACCTTGCCCGCCGGGCTGGTGAAGTCGAGCTCGGGGATGGTCACGACGCCCGAACTGGTCGCGGTCGTCGGCGACCAGTCGATGCGCCCCTCGAACCCGGCTGAGCCTTCGACCGGCGACTTCAGATAGTCGGCGGCCAGGGGGCTGAGATCGCTGGGTTGCAGGCCGTATTGGCTGAAGGCCAGGTTGGGCGCGCGGATGGTCACGCCGCCGGCCTCGGCCTGGCCGTCGTGCCGCAGGTCGATGCGGCCGATGGCGTGCTCCAGACGGGTCAGGTCGAACCCGCCGCTCCAGACGTCGCCGGCCAGCCTGGCCTCGCCGACCGCCGTCAGCGGCAGGAAGCGCAGCGGATCGGTGGTGTCGGCGACCTGGGCGCGGCTGACCGTCGCGGTCATCGACAGACCGGCGGGCTTGCCGTCCACGACCAGTCGGCCCTGCGCGTCCGAGAAGCGCATGGCCAGGAAGGGAGCGACGGCGTCGACATCGGCCAGGGTTCCCTGCGCCCGCCAGGCCCCGTTCGCGACCGTGATCAGCGGGGCCTCGGCGGGGCAGAAGCGACCGTTGATGTCGGTCACGTCGTTCTCGCCCAGTTCCAGCCGCTCGACGCTGAGGGGGATGCAGTCGCGTGTCGTATAGGTCAGCCGCCCGCCGCTGGAGGCCAAGTCGCCCTTGGTCGTCAGGGCGATGTTGCGCGCGGGACCGAAGTCCAGCGCCGCCTGGCCGTCAAGCGTGGCGCGGAAGCCGCCGGGCGTCAGGGTCCACGACGGCACGGCGATCTGCGCCTCGGGCAGACCGCCGCCGCGCTGCGCCGTCAGGCTCAGGGCGCCGCCGCCCGACTGGCCGGCCTCGGCCGCGAACAGGGGCGTCGGGGCGGGCGCGATGGTCAGCAGGCCGCCATTGGCCGGGCGGGCCGTAATGGGCCGGGTCAGGGTCAGTTCCGTCCCGACGTTGCCGGTGGACAGCCTCAGGCCCGGCGCATCAATGGCGAAGGCGTTCAGCGCCCGCTTCAGCTCGGCCATCTCGGGCAGGTCGTCGCGGGTCGGCGCGCCGAGGCCGGGCCATGAGGCGCGGGCGGCGGACAGGGCGCCGGTCGCGGTCATCCGGGTCACGCCGTCGCGCACCAGATCCAGATCCAGCCGTCCGCGCGCCTGGTTCAGCTTCAGGTCGCCCGAGGCCAGTTCTCCGGCGCTCAAGGCCAGCGGGCCCTGCATCTCGAAGGCCGCGTCGCGTCCGCCCGCAGTCAGGCCGTCAGAGGTCAGAACGGCCCGGCTCAGGCGTGTGCCCGCCGCTGAGCCGCTGTCCAGCCGGATCACGGCGGGCGAGGCGACGCGCCACTCCAGGCCGCGCTGGCCGCGCTTCACCATGATGTCGGCGCGGTTCAGGGCGAGGGCGGCGCCGCGCGCCGTCAGGCCCTCGCCGGTCAGCTGTTGAGCTCGCAGCCGCGTCTGGCCCTTGCCGACAATCTGGAAGGTTTCGATCCAGCCTTCGGTCAGGCCGTCGAAGTCGACCGAGGCCTCGGTCTTGCGGCTTTCCATTCCGCCCGCCGACAGGGCGTCGGCGGTCAGGCGGGCGGCGATGACGGCGCGACCGTCGCCGCGACGCATCTTCAGGTCGGGATAGGGCAGGTCGCCGGTCAGGTTCAGCCTGGCGGCGGTCCCGCCCGCCTCGGCCAGGCTGAAGCGGTCGGCGGCGGCCTCGACCTTCAGCGCCACGCGGTCGCCGGTGGTGGTCAGGTCGACGACGGCGCTGAGGCCGCGCGCTTCCGTGTCGCCGCTCTTCAGCGAGGCGGCGGGCAGACGGGCGTTCAGCCGCATCAGCCTGCTGTTGTCGATGCGGGCGTCGGCCAGGACCTGCAAGGGGCCATATTCGGTGTCGATGCGGGCGCGGCCGCCCTCGACGATGACCAGGGGCGCGCGCTGGTCGGGGCGGGGCGGCTTGGCGGTGAACTCCTTGACCAGCGGGTCCAGAGAGCCGAGCGACAGCTTGCCGTCCTTCCAGCTGGCGCGGACCAGGGGGCGGATCAGGCGGATACGGCTGGGGGTCACGCCCAGGCCGGCTTTCGACCAGGGCAGGCCCAGGGCGTAATCGACCTCGACCCGTTCGACCTTGAAGTCAGGGTTGCGCGGGTCGCCGATGCTGATCTTGCCGACGAAGCCGTCGATCTCCAGCTGTTCCACCTCGACGTCGGCGTCGATGCCTTTCCTGTCCAGCCAGCCGACCAGAAGCTCGCGCGCGGCGGCGCGCCGGTTCAGATAGAGGGCCGCGGCCAGCACGATCAGCAGCAGGACGCCGATCAGCAGAACGATCAGCGCCGTTCTGAGGGCGGAGCGTCTACGGCGGGGCGTCTGTGCGCGCGTCTGGGGCTGGGAAGTCGGAGTGTCGTCGGTCAAAGGCGTTCGGCGTTCTTCGGCGTAAGGATGGAGCGACAACGCCACAGATTGGCCGCGGACAACAGTTGTGGCCGCATGAACACTGAAGCGTGGCGCTGTAGTCACTGTTCAGTCAAGCAAGGCCAGAAAAGGGCCGTTCATCGCCGATGATTCAGGAATAACGGTGGAATACTTGACGACGACCCGGCCAAGTTAACCAATTGTAACCTACGCGCTTCCCAAGATGGAACAGACGGGCTATATCGCTCGCTTCGCGTTTTCGGGGCTGCCGGGGCGCGATCCACGATTCGAATGGTTTGGCGCCAGTAGGGCGTCGTCGATTGCCGGGGAACGATGGCTCAGTTTGATCCGCGCCGCCAGCCCATGCGGCTCGCGCCGCATCTCCTGACGACAGCTGCGGCAGTGGCCATCGCCCTTGTGGCGGGTCAAGCCTATGAACCCGTCCGCGCCGAGGAAGTTCCCGCGCTGACATCGGAACAGATCGCCTATCTCGAGACCCAGGCCTACGCCGCCGCCGGCGCGCCGGCCGGTCTGACGGCCCCCGAGGCCATTCCTGTACAAATCCGCCGCGGCGAAACCTTCGAGCAGGCCGTGCGCCGCACCGGCATCGGCGCCGAAGAAGCCAGCGCCGTCGCCGCCACCATCGCCAGCGCCTTTGATCTCAAGGATCTGCGCGCCGGGCTGAAATTCGAAACCGCCGTCTCCAAGCCGCGCGGCGGCCGGGGCGACGCCCGCCTGATCGGCCTGACCATGCGCACCGGCCCGGCCAGCCAGCTGACCGTGTCGCGCAGCTTCGACGGCGCCCTGCGCCTGCGCGCCCTCGACGAAAAGGTGACGCACGAGACCGTCGTCGCCAACGACAAGGTCCAGCGTTCGCTGTCGGCCAGCGCCCGCGAACTGGGCGCCACCTCGGCGGTCGTCCGCCGCGCCAGCCAGCTGTTCGCCCACAAGTTCGACATGCAGCGCGACGTGCGCGCCTCGGACGAGTTCACCCTGGTCTTCGACCGCTCGGTGACTGAGGGCGGCCGCACCGTCGAGACCGGCGACCTGCTCTACGCTGAGCTCAAGGGCCACGCCTTCTATCGCTTCCAGCGCCCTGGCTCGAAGACGGCGGAGTATTTCGACGCCACCGGCAAGAACACGCGTTCGGCCATGATGCGGACCCCGCTGCAGAGCTTCCGCCGCGTCAGCTCCAACTTCGGCGTCCGCACCCACCCCATCTCGGGCTATCGCAAGATGCACCAGGGCATGGACTTCGCGGCCACCACCGGCACGCCCATCGTGGCGCCGGCCGACGGCGTGGTCGTCGAGGCCCGTCGCTGGGGCGGCTACGGCAACTGGCTGCGCATCCGTCACTCGAACGGTCTGGAAAGCGGCTACGGCCACCTGTCGCGCTATGGCTCGGGCATCCGCGCGGGTCAGCGCGTGTCGCAAGGTCAGATCGTCGCCTATGTCGGTTCGACCGGCGCATCCACCGGCCCGCACCTGCACTATGAAATCTGGCGCGGCGGACGGCGGATCAATCCGGCTGGCGTGAAGACCCAGGAGGGCACCGTTCTGGCGGGCGCCGACCTGGCCGCCTTCCGTGCGGAAAAGAGCCGCATCGACCGCATCATCGCCGCCGGCGGCCAGCGTCGTCCGGTGGTGCAACAGGCCTCGGCCTCGGGCCTGCGCTCCGTCGAAGGCTGAGGCCGCGTGTCAGGGGCGTCGCGGCCCCTGCCTCTATCCCACCAGAACCGGCGTCCGGCCCTGCGTCGGGCACTGAACCCCGTGCACCCTCACGTCGGCCTCGCCCAGCTTCAGGCCCAGCAGGTCGAGCAGGGGCTGGACCACGCCGTCCAGCACGGGACCGAGGGGTGTCAGCAACTGGGTCAGGGGCGCCAGAAGATCGCCTATCAGGCCCCCCAAAAGGCCGCGACCGACGTCGATCTCCAGCCGCTGCAGCAGGCTGATGATCAAGCCGTTGACGAAGGCGCGTGATCGCGCCGTCTTGACCTTCTGCTCGCTGATGTCCGACGTGTTGAAGCTCACGTCGGTCCAGTTCTGATCGGCGATTTCCACGTCGGCGTGGGCTTTGACCGTGACCAGGTTCAACACCGAAACAATCGTCGCCGGCGAACTTGTCAGCGACGCCTTGAAGTTTTTCAGCTTCGTCTCGTCGATGGCCCCGATGCGGGCGCGCGCCACGCCGGGCCGCACGGCCACCGTCACCGAGGGCGCGCCGACGCAGTTGATCCGGCTCAGCCTAGCCTCGGATGAGGCCGCCTCGATCAGGATCGGCAGCTTGACTTGGGCCAGGCCGGCCAGGCTCTGGGCCGTCGTCGCCTTCAGATAGATCCGGGCCTGGGCGGTGCGGATGATCGGCTCGCCCTTGCTGGTGATGGTCAGCCAAGGCGACTTGTTGGGCCGTTCGCCGATGGCCAGCATGATGTCCAGATCGGCCAGACCGGCGCGCGCGCCCAGGTCCAGCGCCACCTGTCGGTCGCCATTGGCGGTCTCCAGCGAGGCCATGATCAGGTCCAGCGCGGACACATCGGCGTTCAGCGCCTGGCGCAGACCGTGCTGGGCGTCGGCCTCGACCCCGATCAGGTCCTTCAGCTTCAGCTTGGCGTCCACGGGGGCGCGGGTCAGCTTGCTCAGGGCGGATCTGGCGTCAGCGCCGGCGATGCTCTCCAGCACTTTCAGCGCCTGGCCCGCCGTCACTTCCTGCTTGAGCAGGGCGTCGTAGTCGCCGGCCGTCAGGCCGATCTCGGTCGCCAGGGCGTCCGAGAACTGCAGCAGATTGACCTGGGCCCCGGCCAGGGCGCGGTAGTCCATCACGGTCAGCGAGACATTGCTGCCCAGCAGCCCCGACAACAGGGCGTTGGCCAGTCCCCCGTCCAGACTGGCCAGACGAGAGCCGATCGAGAACATCGCCTGGGGCTGCCCGCCCGGAATGGCGGCGGTCGCCGTGCGACGCACGTTCAGGCTGTCGCGTTGCAGGACCCAGCGGCCGAAAAAGAGCGGCGCAGGGGCCGTCACCTCGACCCGTGCGGCGTTGGGATCGGCGGCGCCGGCAAGGAACCGATCCTTGGGCTTGATGCGCCCATCGGCGACATAGGCGCCTTTGACGACGTCGACGGTCTGGACGTCGCTCAGGTTGGCCGAGGCCGTGGCGTGGGCGGCGGCGTCGGCCCGGGCCAGGTCGTGGGCGGCGGCCATGGCCGACAGGTCCGCCGCGCCCTGGATTTGCCGCGCCTTCAAGGAGACGGAGCCGACATCCACCGCCAGCGCCGCCAGCACGCAAAACACGCCGCCGAACAGGGCGGTCATGACGGCCACGCCGCCGCCTTCGTCCTTCAGGCTGTTGCGGGGCGCCAACTCAATAGCCTCCCAGCCGGACCACCGCCGTCCTGCGGATGACCTTGGGCGGGGACGGAATGAGGCCCGACAGCGCCATCAGAGGGTGGTCGCTGGCGTCATAGGCGATGTCGACGCGGATGACGTTGGGCGTGCTCTCGACCTCCACCGCCGCCTTGGCGCCGTCCAGTCCCAGATCCCCGACCTGAAGCCCGACGAACGCCCGCGCCAACTGCTCGCGCTCGGCGGGGTCCAGTCCGGCGATTGCGGCCCGCGCGCCCTCCGACGCCATCGACTGAACCGAATGGGCCATCCAGAACCAGCTGCCGTACATGATCATGCCGAACATCATCATGATCAGCAGGGGGGCGACGATGGCGAACTCGATCGCCGCCACGCCGCGTCGGTCATGCCTGAACCGTGAAAGAAATCCGCGTCGCCTCATGGTCGAGCCTCACTCTTTTTCGGTGATCAATATAATTCAATCACCGTTAAGCGGTGCTAAACGCGCAGGTTGAATTCGGCGAAGAGGGCGCCGGACCCGAAGTGAAGCCTTCGCCTTGAGTGACGGCGCTCGAACGGATATGGAAAAGGGGTCTTAAAGGGGGCGGGGGTGAACCCGGCTGCATCATGCCACGGGGCATGGACGCAGCGTGCAGAAGCCCTTGAGCAATGCGGCCGTAGTTCAGAGGTAGAACGTCAGCTTCCCAAGCTGAATGTCGCGGGTTCGATTCCCGCCGGCCGCTCCAAACATCAACACCTTGGCGCGACGACAGCGCCCTCGGCGGAAACCGTTAGGGGTCAGTTGGGTATTTTTGCCCGGCTGTTAGCGGGGGCAGGGACGTCTCGCGGCGAGACGTCCGCGCCGTGCTCGATCAAGATGCGCCGCGCGATGGCGGGGACGCCGTAGATCGGCATCGGCGTACCGAAATGCGCCCGCCAGACCTCGGCAAGTCGCGCATCTTCGTCGTTAGGCAGCAATCCCATCTCGCTCTCCTTGCGTGACGAGGACGCAGGCTAGCCCAACCTGACGGCGCTGACTGCAAAACCCTGTAACGCGGGTCCGCCTGCCTCAGGTTGTGACGGGACGAGCGGGGCAGGCCTGCGCTTCGGCGTCGACTCCAGTCGGGCGGAACGCTGGGGGGGCGTGCAGTTCCGCGGTGAGGTCGTCGCGCCGAAGCGCCTTGTTTTGGACGGGACGTGTCTGCGTCCCGGCCTGGCCCGCCCGATGGCGTCGATCCCGCGGTTGCGGTGGTGGCGATCGGCGGCCAGGGGTCTGGGGCTCCGTCCACGTCAAGATTTGGCGTTGCGGGAGCGTGTGGGGTGATGATCTGGCGGCTATCGGTCTTCCTTCAGTGTTTTGTTGGTCAGTTGGGCGATTTTTCAGCAAAAACTTCATCAATTGATCGGTTGTATGCAGATATCTATACGGTAAACTCAGTATTTTCGTCGACTCATGAGAGCATTATTGCCGATTTGACTGTATATTCTGTTCGTTTTGCTAAATATACCCGTCATGAGGGATGTCTGTTGAAATATTTTGAGGTATGTTGGGCGTCTTCGGGGATCTAGCATCGCGCCTCATCAGCGGCGCGGCGACCGCCTTTATCGAGGGGGCGCAGCCTTGGAGGTTTTGGCGTGAGCCAGAGACGGATCGATCCTGCGAGTGTCCGCGCTTCGTTATGCGACCCGTTCCGGGTTCCTGCGGACGCCCCCACTCCCGCGCAGGTCGACGCCGTCTGCGGTCGGGCTGCCGTCAACTGGATCGAGGGCGAGCGCCGGGCGCGGTTGATCGTGTCGCGTGATCTGGAGGTCATGTGGATGAACGGCGCGGCGCGGGCCCTGTCTGACGACGGCGAAGCGTTCGGACTGGAGGGGCGGCGTCTGGCGCCGTCGTCGCCGATCCTCGCGAGCCTGGTCGCCTCGGCATGCGCTGAGGAGGCGCGTTACACGGTCATGCCGGGCGCCGGCGGGCGGCGCTGGGTCGCATGGGCGCGTCAAGTCTGTGCGGCGCCGACCGCCCTGATCGGACTGACGCTGCAACGGGCGCGAGGCGAGGCCCGGTTCCAGGCCCTGATCGACCACCACTTTCTGACGCCGTCCGAGGGCAGGATCATTGAAATGCTGCTGGGCGGGGCCGAGACGGGCCGCATCGCCCAGGCCCTGGACATCTCCATCGAGACCCTGCGCACCCATCTGAAGCACGCCTATCAGAAGATGGGCGTGCGCAGCCGGGGCGAGCTGTTCGCCGAGGCGATCAGCTTCGTCGGCCCCTAGACGACGTCAGGCGGCGGGCGTGGCGGGCAGAGCCTGAGCCGGCGTAGAGGCCGGAGCCGGCGCTGACAGGGCTGATCCGGCCGGCGCCGCTTCCACCAGCAAGGGGCCAAGGGCGAAGGCCGCAACGGCGGCGCCGGCCGACAGGGCCAGGACCGCGACGACGGCATAGGCCGCGAGCGAGCGTGAACGACGCCGGCGGAAGCCGCCTGACTTCACGCCGCGAATGATGACGAAGGGGCCCTTGGTGAAGGCCTCGGAGCCGATGATATTATGCTGGGACAAGAACGCGCTCCCCGACTGTCCTGAAATGGATCAGGTCAGAGAGCGGTCCCGTAAGGCCAAAGGATGGCGAACGCCGATCCCCGGCGTCGTTCAACTTCCGAGGGTGACGCTGATCATGCGCCCGCCGCGCGTCTGAACCCGTTTCATCAGCACCACGATGTCGTCCCCGGCCTTGACCGGCGAGATCAGGAACCAGCTGCCGTCGGGCAGGCCGGAGAAGCGGAAGGCTCCGTCGGCGCAGGGCTGGGCGCGCTCGAACGAGCGGTAGTCGGCGCCCTGTTCACCCGCCGAGCGGGCGCGCACCACGGCGGCGGGCACGGCGGCGCGCTCGGTCGAGCCGTAGAGACGCTGCATCCGGGCGCGGGTGTAGCCGGTGTCAGGGATCAGGCCGACATTGCCGACGCAACTAAAGGTCTTGCCGTCCTGGGCGAAGGCGACGCGGCCCTCGATCGCGGCCTGACCCGCGCGGGTCGACCAGGCGAAGGCGTCGGCGCTGAACTCGGTCGAGCCAGCGCTGATCCCGCCGCCCATGGGCGCCGTGGCGCAGGCGCTGAGGGCAAGTCCGCCGGCGAGCACGGCGGCGAGGGCGAGGGAAGGTCGGCGGTTCGACATGAAGGGGGCTCCGAAACTCGTTTCAAGCGTCACCGGCATGGCCCCCCATGGCCCTTTGAGTCAAGGTTGCCCGGCGTCGTCAGGTGCGTCACAAGAGCGTCCAGGACCGGGCGCAGAGACCGGCCAGAAACGTTTTCAGGGACTTCATGACCGTCACCATCGACGACATCCGCGCGGCGCAGCAGCGTATCGCCGGTCAGGTCGACCGCACGCCTGTGCGCCATTCCCGTCGCCTGTCGCAACTGACCGGCGCCGAGATCTGGATCAAGTTCGACAACCTGCACTTCACCGGCAGCTTCAAGGAGCGCGGCGCCCTGAACCGGCTGCTGCAACTGACCCCGGACGAGATGAAGCGCGGCGTGGTCGCCGCCTCGGCGGGCAACCACGCCCAGGCCCTGGCCTATCACGGCGGCCGCCTCGGCGTGCCTGTGACCATCGTCATGCCCGAGGGCACCCCCTTCGTGAAGGTCGACGGCACCCGCGCCCACGGCGCCAATGTCGTCATCCACGGCCTCGATTTTTCCGGCTCGACCGAGGAGGCCAAGCGGCTTCAGGTCGAGCACGGCTATGTCTTCGTCTCGGCCTTTGACGACGAGGGTATTGTCGCGGGCCAGGGGGTCTGCGGCCTGGAGTTCATCGAGGACGCGCCCGATCTGGACGCCCTGATCATCCCCATCGGCGGCGGCGGCCTGATCTCGGGCAGCGCCATCGCCGCCAAGGCGATCAAGCCCGACATCAAGATCTTCGGCGTCGAGGCCGCCCGCTATCCGTCCTTCACCGCCCGTCGGCGCGGCGAGCCGGCCAAGTGCAGCGGGCAAACGATCGCCGAGGGCATCGCCATCAAGGCCGTGGGCGAAATCCCCTTCGCCCTGGCCGACAGCCTGATCGACGAGATCTTCGTCTGCGAGGAAGCCGACTTCGAGAAAGGCGTGGCCCTGCTGGCGACGCTGGAGAAGACCGTGGCCGAGGGCGCCGGCGCCGGCGGTCTGGCCGCCATCCTGGCCAATCCCGAACGCTTCAAGGCCATGAAGGTCGGCATCGCGCTGACCGGCGGCAATATCGACGCCCGCATGCTGGCCGTGGTGCTGAACCGCGAAATGGTTCGCGAGAAGCGGCTGATCGTCTATCGCATCCTGGGCGACGACCGCCCCGGAATGCTGTCGGCCATGGCCGCCGTGATCGGCGGGCTGGGCGGCAATATCATCGACGTCGTGCACAACCGGCTGGCGCTGGACGTGCCGGCCAAGGGGGCGGAGTTCGACATCATGGTCGAGACCCGCGACGCCAGACATGCCGAGGAAATCGGCGAAGCGCTTAAGGAACGTGGCTATGAACTTCGCATGGGCTAGACCCGTATTCGTCGGCGTGTCTGTCGCCGCCCTGCTGGCTGTCGCCGCCTGCAATCGCCAGCCGGCCGCATCCAGCGCCGACCTGGCCAAGAACGCCGAGGCGGCCGCCGCCTTCATGAAGACCAACGCCTCGGCGGAAGGGGTCCAGACCCTGCCGTCGGGCCTGCAGTACAAGGTGGTCGCCAGCGGCCCGGCGGGCGGCGTCCGTCCCGACCGCAACGACCTGGCGCGCGTCGACTATGAAGGCAGCCTGACCGACGGCACCGTCTTCGACAGCTCGTTCAAGCGCGGTTCGCCTGCCGTCTTCAGCCCCGAACAGGTCGTGCCCGGCTGGACCGAGGCCCTGCAACTGATGAAGCCCGGCGACGAGTGGCTGCTCTATGTTCCGCCTGAGCTGGGCTACGGCGAAGCGGGCGGCCCGCCGCTGATCCCCGGCAACGCCGTGCTGGTGTTCCGGCTGAAGTTGCTGGATGTCGCCCCGGTGCCCGGCGGCGGTCGCGGCGTGGGGCAGGCCGACGTCTGATATTGTCGCCGTCATCCCGGACGGCCGTCAGGCCGATCCGGGACCCAGGCTATTGCTTCAAGCACGGCCTCGCCCCTGTCGATCTACCGTCTGGGTCCCGGATCTTCGGCTCGCTTCGCAAGCCTTCGTCCGGGATGACGGCGGCTAGGTCAGCGGGGACCACTCTGCTTTGACCGTCGCGTCCTCTTCGACCGCCCATCGCGCCTCACGCAGCGCTTCGAACCTCCCCGCATCCAGCCGCGACAGCGCCCAGACCGCCGCCCCGCGCACTACGGGCGCCGGGTCGTCCAGCAGAGCCTCGACCGGGGCGATCAACTCGGCGTCCTCTGAGTTGCCCGCCGCGTAAAGCACGTTGCGGATGAAGCGGTCCCGCCCGATGCGCTTGACCGGGCTCTTGGTGAACAGGGCGCGGAACGCCGGATCGTCCAGCGCCAGCAGGTCGGCCAGCCTCGGTCCCTTCAGGGCGTCGCGGGCGTGCAGCCGGGCCTCCGACGCCCCTTGCGCGAACTTGTTCCACGGACAGGCGCCCAGACAGTCGTCGCAGCCGTAGATTCGCGGCCCCGCCGCGATGCGGAACTCGACCGGCCACGAGTCGGCAAACTCGATCGTCAGATAGGACAGACAGCGCCGCGCATCGATCTGGAACGGCGCGGGGAAAGCCTTGGTCGGGCAGGCGTCAAGGCAGGCGGTGCAGCGCCCGCAATGCTCGGTCTCTGCCTCGTCCGGCGTGATCTCGGCGGCGGTCAGGATGACGCCGAGGAAGAGCCAGTTGCCGTGGGTCCGGCTCAGCAGATTGGTGTGCTTGCCCTGCCAGCCCAGACCGGCGCGCTGGGCCAGGGGCTTTTCCATCAGGGGGGCGGTGTCGACGAAGACCTTCACCTCCTGCCCCAACCGCGCCGCCATCTGTCCGGCCAGGATCTTCAGCCGGCCCTTGATGACCTCGTGATAGTCGTCGCCGCGCGCATAGACCGAGATATAGCCCGCCGACCTGTCCTGTAGTTCCGGCAGGGGATCGGCTTCGGGGCCGTAGTTCATGCCCAGGACGATGGCGGTCCTGGCCCCGTCCCACATGGCGGTCGGGTGAGCGCGGCGCTCCAGCGTCGTTGCCATCCAGCCCATGTCGCCGTGGCGCCCGGCCTCGACGAAGTGGGCCAGCTTCTCACCCGCGCTCCACGGCGCGCTGGCCGAGGCGAAGCGGCACACGCCGAACCCCAGTTCGGCGGCGCGCTGTCGGATGAAGATGCGGGGATCGGCCGCCATGGGGCTCGTTTGGTGCGGTTGTGAGCGGGAGTCGAGTCCGTTGATCTTTCTCTGCCGTCATCCCGGACGGCCGGAGGCCGATCCGGGACCCAGGCGGCGGCGTCATGAACGGCGGGGGCTGTCGATCCCTACCGTCTGGGGCCCGGATCTTCGGCCCGCTGCGCGCGCCTTCGTCCGGGATGACCGAGGGGAAGGACAGGCCTCAGAAGTCGAGGTCGGCGTACCAGGTCGCTGGATGCACGCCGGGGAAACGGTCGGTCAGCAGGGGCCGGAAACAGGGCCGCGACTTCAGCTTGGAATACCAGGTCTTCAGCGCCGGATACGACGCCCAGGTGATCTCGCCGAAATAGTCCAGCACCGACAGGTGTCCCGCCGCGATCAGGTCGGCCTGGCTGAGCCGACGCCCGGCCAGCCATTCGCGACCGGCGGCCAGGGCCTCGAACATGGCCAGATGGGTGCGCAGCGCGTCGCGCCCCTCGCGCAGCATCCGCGCCTCGGGCGGGCCCAGGCGCAGCAGGGGCTTCTCCATCCGCTCATGCAGCAGGACGGCGTCGACCTCGTCGATGAAGCGGCGGTTGAACCAGGAAGTCAGGCGCCGCGCCTCAGCCCGTTCGCCGATGTCGGCGGGCATCAGGACGTCGCCCTTGGAGCGATCCTCGATCCAGCCGAGGATGGCGTCGATCTCGCACAGGGTCAGGGTCTTGCCCTTCTCCGTCACGGTCAGGACCGGCGGCATCCCCGAGGGGTTCAGGTCGATGACGGGGCAGTCGTCCTCCCACGGCTTGACCAGTTCCTCGCCGAACTCGACGCGCGCCTCGCCCAGGGCTAGTCGCGCCGTGCGCGAGCCGGGGTGGAAGGCGAAATGATAGAGGACGGCGGGGGCGGACATTATTCGGTCTATGCGCCCGCGCTCGTTAAGACCGCGTTTACCGCGACGGACGGTCGCGGCTCAGGACCAGGGGCCGGACTGGATCGTCAGCGGCTCGACGGCTCCCTCGGGTCGCGCGGCGTGGACCTCCGCCCGACCGCGCGGGTCGGCGTGGATGAGGATGTCGGCGTGGGGGAAGGCGGCCTGGATGCGCTGTTCGGCCTCGACCACGATGGCGTGGGCCGCTTCCAGCGTCAGGGTCGGGTCCAGATCGACGTGCATCTGCACCATCAGCACCTGCCCGGCCATGCGGGTCCGCAGCTGGTGCAGGCCCGAGATGCGCGGATCGGCCAGGACGGCGGCGGTGATGGCCACGCGCGCCTCTTCCGGCCCGGCGTGGTCCAGCAGGTGATCGGCGGACTCGCGCAGCAGGGTGATCGCGCCCCAGAACAACCAGACCGCCACGACCAGACCCGCCGCCGCATCCAGCCCCGGCGCGCCGAGGTAGGCGCCCGAGATCACGCCGATCAGCACCACCACATTGGCCGCCAGGTCGGCGGCATAGTGGGCGCGGTCGCCCGCCACGGCCAGGGAGGCGGTCTTCTTCAGCGCCTGGGTCTGCATCCACACCAGCCACAGGGTCACGGCGATGGAGGCGACGACCACGCCGACGGCCCAGCCGCCTGCGGCGACGGGGCGAGGGTCGAAGATGCGCTGCACCGCCTCCCAGCCGATGAAGACGGCGGAGGCGAAGATCAGGCCCGCCTGCACCAGACCGGCCAGAGCCTCGGCCTTGCCATGGCCGTAGCGGTGCTCGGGATCAGCGGGCGCTGCGGCCCAGCGCACGGCGAAGAAGGTCGCCAGAGAGGCGATCAGGTCCAGCGTCGAATCCGCCAGGGTCGCCAAGATCGACACCGAGCCCGAGGCACCGAGCGCAAAGGCCTTCATCACGATCAGGATCGTCGCCGTCCCCACCGACAGGGTGGTGATCCGGCGGGTCGTGGCGTGGGCGTCGTCGAGAGCGGAGGCGGTCATCCCCGCCCTTGTCGCGCAAAACCGCGCATCCGCCAATGGCGGCGTCTTGTCCGGGGCGCTAAGAAGGCCTGCCCGGCGCGGACGAACCGCCGCCGGTCGAGACGGAGTTTCCATGGCGGACTGGCTGACGGCGATCCTTCTGGGTCTGGTCGAGGGATTGACCGAATTCATTCCGGTGTCGTCCACCGGCCACCTGCTGCTGCTGGGGCATTTCCTCGGCTTCGAGAGCACCGGCAAGACGTTCGAGATCGTCATCCAGCTGGGCGCCCTGCTGGCCATCATCAGCGTCTATTTCAAGCGCCTGTGGACCCTGGCGACGCGCTGGCCCTTCGATCCCGAGGCGCGGCGGTTCCTGATCGGGCTGCTGGTCGCCTTCGCCCCCGCCGTGGTGATCGGCTTCCTGGCCTACGGCTTCATCAAGACGGTGCTGTTCGAGACGCCTCTGGTGGTCTGCGTCGCCCTGATCGTCGGCGGGCTGCTGCTGCTGTGGCTGGACCGGCTGAAGAAGATGCCCACCTATCTGGACGCCGACCGCTATCCGTTCCGGGTTTATTTCCTGATCGGCCTGTTCCAGTGCCTGGCCATGGTTCCGGGCGTGTCGCGCTCGGGCGCCACCATCGCGGGCGGCCTGTTGCTGGGCACGGACAAGCGCTCGGCGGCGGAGTTCAGCTTCTTCCTGGCCCTGCCGACCATGGGGGCGGCGGTCTTCTACGACCTGTTCAAGAACCGCGACGTGCTGGACTTCAGCGATTTCGGCCTGATCGCGGTGGGCTTTATCGCCGCCTTCCTGACGGCCCTGGTGGTGGTGCGCTTCCTGCTCGACTTCGTGTCCCGGCGCGGCTTCGGCCCCTTCGCCTGGTGGCGGATCGTGGTCGGCGTGGCGGGCATCATCGGCCTGGCCGTGACGGGCGCGCTGTAACTTTCTTTCCTCCCCACTTTGTGGGGAGGGGGACCGCGTAGCGGTGGAGGGGGGCGGCGCAGACGGTTGACGTAGAGTTGCCCCCCCCGTCACGTCGCCTACGGCTCCGTGCCACCTCCCCATGAAATGGGGAGGAAAGCGCAGGTCAACGCCCAAAGAAAAACCCCTCGGGACCACCGTCCCGAGGGGTTCTTTATGACCAGTCCGATCAGGCGGCGGTCGGGTTCTCGGCGTACTGGCCGCCGACGCGGTAGCGGAACAGATAGCCCGGAGCGATGGCTTCCAGACCCGTGGGCTCGATGCCCAGTTCGGCCAGACCCTCGGCGCCCGGCGAGACCACGTTGTCGCCTTCCAGCAGCAGGACCTGATCCTTGGTCAGGGCCGGCGCCAGGCCGATCGCCGCCGGAATCTGCGCCAGCGATCCGATCATGCGGGCGATGGGGAAGGGGATGGGGATCAGGAAGCGCTCGCGCTTGGTTTCGCGCAGGATGAACTTCAGGATGTCCTCGAAGGTCCACACCGACGGGCCGCCCAGTTCGAAGGTCTTGCCCTCGGCTTCCGGCGAGACGGTGGCGCGGGCGACGGCCTCGGCCACGTCGCCGACATAGACAGGCTGGAACTTGGTCACGCCGCCGCCGATCAGCGGCAGGGCGGGCGAGAAGGTCGCCATGGCGGCGAACTTGTTCAGGAAGGCGTCGTCCGAGCCGAAGATGATCGACGGGCGGATGATCGCGGCGCCGGGGAAGGCGGCGCGCACGGCGGCCTCGGCGGCGCCCTTGGTGCGGGCGTAGGCGGCCTTGCCGTTCACGTCGGCGCCGATGGCCGACATATGGGTCAGGCGCTTAACGCCGGCGGCGCGGGCGGCCTCGGCGACATTGACGGCGCCCTGGACGTGCAGGGCCTCGAACTTGCGGCCGCCGGTTTCAAACAGGATGCCGACCAGGTTGACCACGGCGTCGGCGCCCTTGATCGCCTCGGCCACGGCGGCCTTGTCGGTGATGTCGCAGCGGACGGTCTGGATCTGGCCGACGTCGCCGGCCATGCGCAGCTCATAGGCCAGGGCGGGCTTGCGCACAGCGACGCGCACGCGCCAGCCGCGCTTGGCCAGGGCCCGCACCACCTGGGTTCCGACAAAGCCCGAGCCGCCGAAAACGGTGACAAGACCGGGGGCGAAATCAGCCATCTGTACGCTCCAACGCCAAACCCCGACCGCAACGGGCGGCCGGAGAAGAAATCCTCGCCGGGGCTTAACCGATGCGCCGCCCCGCCGCAACGCACAGGCGGGTCAGAAGCCTTTAGTCGGCCCGGTAAACCACCTGTCCGTCCACCACGGTCAGGACGGCGCGACCCTTGGGGATGTCGGCGGCGGGCACGGTCATCAGGTCGATGTCGAAGGCGGTGAAGTCCGCCCGCTTGCCGACCTGGATGGTGCCCAGCTCATCCTCGCGGAAGCTGGCGTAGGCGGGCCAGAGGGTGAACATCTTCAGCGCCGTGGTCCGGTCCACGGCCTCGTTCGGGCGCCAGTCCGGCCCCTGGAAGCCGTTCAGGTCGCGCCGCGCCACGGCGGCGTAGAACTCGATCAGAGGATCGCCGCGCTCGACCGGCGCGTCCGAACCGCCGACCACGATCACCCCGCGATCCACCAGCGTATGCCAGGCATAGGCCCCGTCCAGCCGGGCGTCGCCCAGGCGGTCGGCGGCGAAATGCAGGTCGCCGATGGCGTGGCTGGGCTGCATCGAGGCGATGATCGGCAACTCGTCGAAGTAGTGATAATCGGCGGGCCGGATGATCTGGGCGTGCTCAATGCGCCAGCGCGGATCGGCCAGCTTCCATTCCGATGTCGGCACAGACCGCAGGGCTTCCTCGTACCAGGCCGCGACGTCGTGGTTGCCCTGGTCGCCGATGGCGTGGGTGGCGATCTGGACGCCGCTGCGCAGGGCTTCCTGATACAGCGGCATGACCGTCTCGCGCGACGCCAGCATCAGGCCGGACGTGTCGGGGCGATCCGAATAGGGCTCGAACAGCTTGGCCCCGCGCGAGCCCAGGGCGCCGTCGGCGTAGAACTTGATCGCGCGGGTGATGACCCGCCCGTCGCCCGCGTCGCGCGGCCCGCCCGCCATCAGGGCGCGGGCGTCGCCCATGTCGATGCTGTTATAGACCCGCAGCGGCGCCTCGCCCTCGCGCGCCATCGCCTCCATCAGCGGCACGTCCTTCCACGGCGCGCTCATGAAGTGGACGCCGGTCCAGCCATAGCGGGCATAGACGCCGAACCCGGCGCGATAGGCCGCGCGGGTCGCGGCTTCGTCGGCCTGGGGCGTCAGCGGATCGACCAGTGCCATGGCCCCGTCGACCAGCAGGCCGGTCGGCTGGCCGTTCGCGTCCTTCAGGATCTCGCCGCCCGAGGGGGCGGTCGTCGCGGCCTTGATCCCGGCGGCGCTCAGCGCGGCGCTGGAGACGGCGACCGCGTGGCCGTCGGCCCGGCTCAGCAGCACCACCCGGCCCGGCGCTGCGGCGTCCAGATCGGCGGCGGTCAGGAAGCGTTTCTCGGGCCAATGGGTCTCGATCCAGCCGCGCCCGACGATGACGCCCTCCGGGTGGGCCTTGGCCCAGTCGCTGAGCCGCGCCATCGCCTCGACGACCGAGGCCGAGCCCTCCAGGTTCAGCGTCATCTCGCGCCAGCCGATGCCGTCCAGATGGGCGTGGCCGTCAGTGAAGCCGGGGAACAGGGTCGCCCCCTTCAGGTCCACCACCTCCAGCCCCTCGGCCGAGGGCGCGCCAGCGGCGGCGCCGACATAGGCGATGCGCCCGTCGCGCACGGCCACCACCTCGGCGGTCGGTCGGGCCTCATCCCCCGTATGGATGGTCCCGCCCCGGATCAACAGGTTCTGGGCCAAGGCGGCGGGGGCGGCGGCCAGCATCAGGGCGGCCGCCAGCGGCAGGGTCGTCTTCAGGGTTCGGAACATCAGCGCCTCCAGGTCGAACGCAGGGGAGCCGCAGCCGCGCTTGGCGTCAAGCGATCCTGCGCGCATCATCGCCGGATGAAGCTGAAGAGCGCCGGGGTTGAGGTGACGAACCTCTGACTTTCGTCATCCTCCGGCGAAGCGCAGCGGAGACCGGGGGACCCAGCGGCGCCCGTCAGGGCGAAAACCCCCTGCGAGACGCTCTCCTTGAAGATCGCCTTCGGCGCCGCTGGGTCCCCCGATCAGCGCCGCTTCGCGGCTTGTCGGAGGATGACGAAAGAAGGCGTGCTCTACGGCCGTCCCACCAGCTGATCCACGGAACCCGACGTCACTGGGTGATAGAGCGGCCGCGCCTTGGCGTAGATGCGCGTGGCGATCGGACGGCCCCAGTCGCCTTCGCCCCACAGGGTCTGGAACAGGGGCAGGACAAACTTGCGACGGCCCTGGGTCGTCAGGAAGCGGTCGGCGGTGGCGACGGCGGGCTGATAGCGATGCGCCAGGGCGATCTGCAGCCAGGCGAAGGTCAGCTCGGCGTTGCCTTCGTCAGCCAGGTTCAGCGTCTTCTCCAGATCGGCCAGTTGCGCCGTCGTCAGCCAGTCGGCGCCGGCCTTCAGCCCTTCGGGACGCCAGGCCAGGAAGCGCTGGCGCTGCTGGGTGTTCCAGTTCTTCCAGTCGATGGCCGAAGCCGGGCCCTTGTCGGCGAAGACGGCCTTCGCCTGGACGTCCACAGCCGCGAAGGCGTCCGACACTGGCGGGACCCAGTTCGAAGGCATGCAAGGCTGGTAGATCCAGTTTTCGAGTTGAAGCTGGGCCTCCAGCGCCGCATCGCCCTTTATCAGGTGTTCTTGGATGTCGGCCAGGAAGCCGACGTCGGTCATGGGCTGGAAGGCGTGGCGGTCGAAGTAGCCGCGCAGCCAGGCGTCAAACGTCGGGCGACCGACGATGCGCTCGATGGTGCGCAGCATGGCCGCGCCCTTCTCATAGGGCACGCCCGACAGGCCGTCGTCGGGGTCGCGTCCGGTCAGGTCGATGTGCAGCTTGGTGTCGTCCGGCGCGGTGGTCGCCAGTTCCGCGGACAGCTCACCCCAGCCCAGGACCTGCTCCTGCATGGCGCGCTCGCGACCGTACAGGGCCTCCATGATCCGGTTCTCGAAATAGACCGTGGTCCCTTCGTTCAGCCAGATGTCCGACCAGGTGGCGTTGGTCACGAGGTTGCCCGACCAGGAATGCGCCAGCTCGTGCGCCACCAGCGAGACCAGCGACTGATCCCCGGCGATGATGGTCGGGGTGGCGAAGGTCAGGCGCGGGTTCTCCATCCCGCCGAAGGGGAAGCTGGGCGGCAGGACCAGCAGGTCGTAGCGGCCCCAGCGATAGGGGCCGTACAGGGCCTCGGCGGCGTCGACCATGCGCGGGGTCGACACCAGCTCGCCGCGCGCGGCTTCCAGGCGGCTGGGCTCCGTCCAGACGCCGGTGCGTCCGTCGAACGAGGCGAAGGCGATGTCGCCGATGGCGATGGCCATCAGATAGGGCGGGATCGGACGATCCATGTCGAAGCGCCAAGCCTTCTGACCGGCGGCGGCGGCTTCTCCGGTCGGCGTCAGGTGCTCGGCGGACATGACCACGGTCAGGTCGGCGGGGGCCGTGATGCGGGCGGAATAGGTCTGGCGGATGCCGGGGCTGTCCTGCGTCGGCACCCAGGTGCGGGTCAGGATGGCCTGCCCCTGGCTGAACAGATAGGGCTTCTGGCCGCCCGCCGTCTGCTGCGGGGTCAGCCATTGCAGGGCCGCCGCGTCGGGGCGGGTGGCGTAGTCGATGACGATCTTCTGCGTCTCGTCGCCGACAAAGGCGGGCAGGTGGACCGTCAGGGCCTGACCCTTGATGGCGTCCACGGCGCCCAGCTCATGGCGCAGAGGGCGGCCCTGCGCGTCGCGCACGCCGCGGATGTCCAAATTCTTGGTGTCCAGCACCACCTCGGTCGCGCCGACGCGGCCGGTGACGTCCAGCGTGGCCGAGCCCGACAGGGTCTTGGCCGCGAAGTCGGCGGTCAGGTCCAGCGCCACATGGCCGACGCGCGCCTCGGCCGGCCGGGCGTTGGAGTGGATGTCGTCAGCATAGGCCAGGGCCGGCTTTGCGGGCGCGGCGGGGACGAGAGGCGTCATCGGCACGCTTTCAGGCGCGGTGGCGCAGGCGCCAAGGGAAGAGGCGAGGGCGGCGGCGAGGGCCAGGGCGGAAACCCGCCCAACCAGCTTCAGGGTCATCGAACGCTCCGTATTCAGATGCGTGCGAAAAGGCTCCCTCGCGCCGTAAAGATCAAGCCTCGGTTCAGCTTGCCGTCACAGGACGGAGGTGATGCGCCTTGAACAGCCGCCCCTTCTCGGCGGTCAGCACCAGCAGCAGGGCGACGACGCCCAGGACCGCGAAGCCCACCGTCATCGGCACGGTGGAGCCGTCGAACTGCTGGCCGATCCAGAAGCCCAGCAGGGCCCCGCCTATGGTCGAGATGAAGCCCTGGGCCGAGGCGGCCGTGCCGGCGATATGGCCCATCGGCTCCATGGCCATGGAGCCGAAATTGCCCGCGATGAAGCCGAAGCAGAACATCTTGCAGGCCTGCAAGACGGCGAACATCCACAGGCTGTCGTGGCCCATCCAGGCGATGACGGCGTGCAGCAGGCTGAAGCCGATAAAGCCGAACAGGGCCGTATGGGCGATCAGGCGCGTGCCCAGCCTTTCCACCAGGCGCGAGTTCAGCACCGAGGCCAAGGCGATGCCGCCCGCCACCAGGGCGAAGACGGTGGTGAACAGGCCGGGCGACTTGAACACGTCGAAGAAGATCTGCTGCGACGAGTTGATGAAGGCGAACAGGGCGCCGCTGATGGCGGTCATGGCCAGGGTGTAGCCCATGCCCAGGCGGCTGGTCAGGGCCTGGCCAAAGGCTCCGGCGATACGCTTCACATTGATCGGCATCCGGTCTTCGGGATGCAGGGTCTCGGGCAGGCGCAGGGCCGCCCAGATCAGGAAGGACCCGCCGAACAGGGCGAAGAAGCCGAAGATCCAGCGCCACGGCGCCACCAGCATGATCAACTGACCGACCGTCGGGGCCAGGATGGGCACGCCGAGGAAGACCAGGAAGCTCAACGACATGACCCGCGCCATGGTCCGGCCCGAATAGCGGTCGCGCACGATGGACACGGCCAGTACCCGCGTCGCCGCCGAGCCCAGACCCATGCCGATGCGCGACAGGATCAGCAGTTCGAACGAGGCGGCGAAGGCGGCCAGAATGCTGAACAGGACATAGAGGCCGATGCCGACGAACAGCACCGGACGACGGCCATAGCGGTCCGACAGCGGGCCGTAGAACAGCTGCGCCCCGCCGAAGCCCAGCAGATAGGCGGTGATGACCCACTGGCGCGTGTTCTCGTTGGCGACGCCCAGGTCCTCGCCGATGTGCGGCAGGGCCGGCAGCATGGCGTCGATGGCCAGGGCGTTCATCGCCATCATGATGGCGATCAGACAGACAAATTCGGCGAACCCCGGCCCCTTGGGCGCGGCGGCCCCCGGACTTGAGGCAGAGGTGGTCGGGGGGCTGGTCATCGGGACCAATTGCGGGCTGCGACAGGCTGACGCAACCCTGAAGCTGCATCAATTTTGCATTGCAGCATGACGGGGCGGGCGCGGGCTGAGCCATTTGGTCATGCCCTTTCGTCTCCCTGCCGTCATTCCGGGGCGCGCAGCGAACCCGGAACCCAGGCGGTTGCTTATGTCTGCGTCCTGCCCGGGGCTGGCGCCTGGGCCCCGGATCGCCCCTGCGGGCGTCCGGGGTGACGGCGAGGAGGCCTACTCCCGCACCTGAATCCGCGCCGTCACCGACATGCCGGGGGCTAGCCGCGCGGCGGCCTCCTGGCCGGGATCGATGGAGATGCGAACCGGCACGCGCTGGGCCACCTTGGTGAAGTTGCCGGTGGCGTTGTCGGGGCGGATGACGCTGAACTCGGACCCGGTTGCGGGCGAGATACGCTCGACCTTGCCCTTCAGCGTCTGGCCGCCGAGGGCGTCGACCGAGATCTCGACCAACTGGCCGACGCGGATGTCGCGCATCTGCGTCTCCTTCATATTGGCCGTGACCCAGACCGCATCCGGCACCAGGGCCATCAACTGCGTCCCGACCGAGACCTGCTGGCCGACGCGGACGGAAACCTCGCCCAGACGACCGGCGCGGGGGGCGGTGATGCGGGTGTTGTCCAGGTCGATCTGGGCCAGACGCACCTGGGCCTGGGCGTTCTCGACGGCGGCCTCCAGCGAGCCGCGCCCGACGACCGCAGAGGTGACGCCGGTCTGGGCCACGCCCTCGGCGGCACGGGCGGCGGCCAACTGGGCCTCGGCGGCGCGCAGGGCGTTCTGGGCCGTGTCGACCTGGGCCTGGGCCACCCATCCGCCGGCGAACAGGGTGCGGACGCGCTGGGCGTCGGCGCGCGCCTTGGTCACGGCGGATTCGGCGGCGGCGATGGAGGCGCGGGTCTGGGCCACGGAACCCCGAGCCGAGGCCTGGCTCTGGGCGGAGTTGGCCAGGGCAGCTTCGGCGGAATGCAGCGACGCCTTCGCCTGCTCCAGCTTCTGGCGATAGATGCGGTCGTCGATGGTGGCCAGCAACTGGCCCTGCTGCACCATCTGGAAGTCCTGCACCTCGACCGAGGCAGCATAGCCGCTGACCTGGGGGCTGATGACCGTCACCTGGCCGCGCACATAGGCGTTGTCGGTGGTCTGCGGCCCCCCGTCGAACGGCGGCAGCCGCCAGGCGTGCAGGATCAGGCCCACGCCGACCAGGGCGATCAGG